>JBAXFM010000385.1:0-4094 GCA_037139855.1 Bacteroidota bacterium | reverse complement strand
CTGCCGTGTGTATCTATCCGCCATTTATTTCTATCGCAAAACAAACCCTTCGCGGTACTCCAATAAGGGTGGCAACAACTGCAGCCTCCTTCCCCAGCGGACAAATGCCTCTTTCGGTTAAACTGGAGGAAATAAAATATGCAATTGGTGAAGGAGCCGATGAGATTGACGTGGTTATTTCACGTGGCACCTTCCTGGCCAGGGAATACCACAAATTGTTTCGTGAACTGGATGCAATGCGTGAACTCACCGGGCACCAGACATTGAAGGTTATTTTGGAAACCGGAGAGTTGCAAACACCCGAAAATATCGCCAGGGCAAGTGAGATAGCCATTGAAGCCGGCGCCGATTTTATCAAAACCAGTACCGGAAAATCAAATCCCGCAGCCACTGAAGAAGCTGTTTTTGTGATGCTGCAGGTAATCAGGGAATATCGTCGGAAAACAGGAAAACAAATCGGCATCAAACCCGCCGGGGGAATTTCTGACCCGGAGAAAGCACTCAATTACTATTGGCTTGTAAATGAAGTTTTGGGAAAACAGTGGTTAACTCCAGCATTGTTCCGGATCGGAGCCAGCCGCCTTGCCGACCAGATTGTAGCAAACCTATCACCTCACCCTTAAGAGTGGGGCTTACCCATGTAAAAAACATGACGCCATGAAAAACATAAAATTAATCTTCGCTCTCGTTGTACTGTCAATGACAGTAGCATTATCAGGTTGTACTAAGGAAACAACCACACCAGATTCCGGCACCCGATCGGCATTTCTTGGAAAATGGAGTGTTAGCGAAACATATACAAAACTTTCCTATGAGGTAACCATCTCTGCTGACCCGAACTCCACAAACGGAGTTTTCATTTCCAATTTTGCCATGACAGGATCATCAAGTGTTCCGGCCAGTGCAGAGATTAATGGCTCTTCGATTGTTCTTGATGCCAATCAGGTTATTGGTACAGGACTTACCGTTAATGGAAACGGTAACTTATCAGGGACAAAAATTAATTGGAATTATACAATTTTGGATGGAGCCACGCTGTTTAATGCGATTGCAATCTATACAAAACAGTAATTACTTTTGGTGTGTAATTTTTTTCTGCCGGGTCTCAATTACGTCGATAACTTTCTCATACATTTTTGCGAAATTCTCCGGATTCTGCCTGTAAAATAATAGATTTTGGTCATACCTGCTCTGGCTGATGTGGTACTTCCTGAAAATACCATTGTAATAATAACCTGCATTACCGTCCAATTCCTGACCTTCATTGCGTTCAAGCAACATGGCCGACTCAACAATATGCACATCCGACATGATCAGGATCATTTTTTCGGGTGAGATCAGAGAATCAGTTGAAACGATGGCAGGTGAAACGGGCGTATCTTTTTTTCCACTACAGGCAAAAAGGAGTGTGAAAAGCAGGGTCATGAATAAAAACCGGGCTGTAAACATCATTTTTTTCGCTGCTGATATTCTTTGTTAAGCTCATCCAGCACCGACCTGGTAATATCAAGCGTGTCGTTGGAAACAAGAATCTCTCCTCCGGCTTTAAAACCCATGATGTAGTCGAATTTATACTGACGATTAAATCTTTTCAGAAAAACCGAAACACTATCGACCAAACGAATGTTCATATTCATCTCCTGCTCCGCAATCTGCTGGGTATACTTGTCCTTCTTCTGCATCAGCATCTGCTGTTTCTGCATCAATTGTTCATATATCACTTTGGCCTTTTCCTCAGGAATGGCATTGGCTGACATCTGCCGCTGAAACTCATTGGCTTCCTTCTGCAAGGCTGCTTCCTCTGCTAAAACCTCTGTTTGTAATCGCTTTCCGGTACCTTCCAGATCTTTGCGAAGAAGTTTAACAAATTCATAATGGGTATTCAAGCTGTCAATGTTGACATAGACTACCGAAAGTTGTTTACCCGAAGCTTTCTGAACGGTGAGTGGAGGCGCTGTTACGGCAGAATGTCGGCCGGTAAAATACAGCACATACAGTACGATTAAACCCAATAACAAGATCAAACCCAAAACGGTATTGAAATTAAAGGTAAAAAATGGTTGTTTAGTTAACTGCGGTTCGACCACTGCTTCACGAGCGTGAATATCAGTCACCACCTCCTGCACGGGTACAGGGTTCTCAATGTTTTCTTCTTGCATACTGAATTGATTAATTTCCTAGTTCTGACATGAATTTAATGCGCATCAACCTGATCTCTTCTTCGGTGAATTCATCTTCGCCTAACTCCCTCAGTGCATCTTCAATGGAGTCGGATTCGGCCTTCCGGAAGTATTCGAAAATTTCTTCCTGATGATATGGATCAACGAATTCATCAATATAATATTTTATATCAATTTTCGTCCCCGATCCCACAATGCTTTCCATTTCTGCAATCAGTTCTTCAAAACTCAGATTTTTGGCGAGGGCTATGTCCTCCAATGCCACTTTTCGGTCAATGCTTTGAATGATGTAAACTTTGATGCCTGATTTGTTCACAACCGATTTTACCACCATATCCATGGGGCGGATAATCTCGTTTTCCTCCACATATTCCTTGATCAGGCTGAGAAATGGTTTGCCATATTTCAGCGCCTTGCCTGAACCAACTCCGGTTATCTGTTTCAATTCGTCAGAAGTTACCGGATATTGTATAGCCATATCTTCCAGCGATGGATCCTGGAAAATAACAAAAGGTGGAAGTTTCTCCTTGCGGGCGATTTCTTTTCGCAGATCTTTCAGGAGAGCAAACAAGGTTTTATCCGCTGTGCTGCTTTTAGATCCAAGCGCTTCGAAAAATTCTTCATCCTCCGGATTTTCGAAATCATGGTCATCAACGAGCATGATCGAATGCGGGCTTTTGAGAAATTGGGTACCTTCAGGACTGATTTTTAAAAGACCATAGTTTTCAATATCCTTCGTCAGAAGGCGTTCAATAAGTGTTTGCCGGATAACGGCATTCCAGAATTTCTCATCCCGGTCTGAACCCTTTCCGAAAACCTCAAGCTTATTATGTTTATATGATTTTATGGTGGCAGCGCTCTTTCCAAGGATAATATTAATAATATGTTTATTCTTGAATTGCTGCTTTACCGCCAGGACCGTCTCAAGGACTAGCTGGACATATTGCTTTCCTTCAAATTTTTTCTTTGGATGCATACAGTTGTCGCAGTTCTGACAATTATCTTCAGTATAGATTTCTCCGAAATAGTGTAGCAGTTGTTTACGGCGGCATACAGATGATTCACTGTAAGAAACGGTTTCCATTAACAGTTGCTTTGCAATTTCCTGCTCTGCCACCGCCTTGCCTTTTAAAAACTTTTCAAGCTTCTGAATATCATCGTAGCTGTAAAAGGCGATACAATTGCCTTCTCCGTCATCACGTCCGCCACGACCGGTTTCCTGATAATATCCCTCGAGACTTTTGGGCATATCATAATGGATTACAAAACGCACATCCGGTTTATCGATTCCCATTCCAAATGCAATGGTAGCTACAATTACATCTACCTCTTCCATGAGAAATTTATCCTGGTTCTGGCGCCGGGTGGTTGCATCAAGACCTGCATGGTAGGGCAAGGCTTTGATGCCATTGACGACGAAGCTTTCAGACAGTTCGTCAACCTTTTTCCTGCTTAAACAATATACAATGCCCGATTTTCCAGCATGACCCTTGATAAACTTGATGATATCCTTGGTGACGTTTTTCGACTTTGCCCTAACCTCATAATACAGGTTTGGCCTGTTGAAAGATGACAGAAATACAGACGCGTCAAGCATATTCAGATTCTTCTGAATATCCTGCTGTACCTTGGGCGTTGCTGTTGCTGTAAGCGCTATCACCGGCACCTTCTGACCGATTGCATCGATTATTGGCCGCAACCTCCGGTACTCTGGCCGGAAATCATGACCCCATTCAGAGATACAATGTGCCTCATCGATGGCATAAAAGGATATCTGAATATTTTGAAGAAATTCGATATTTTCCTCCTTGGTGATGGTCTCAGGCGCGACATACAAAAGCTTTGTACTGCCACTTACGATATCTTGTTTTACCTGTGTTATCTCCTGCTTCGTAAGCGAGGAGTTCATAAAAT
>JBAXFM010000384.1:0-4101 GCA_037139855.1 Bacteroidota bacterium | reverse complement strand
AGACAGTTTATAAAATGGAAGAAAAAAACAAATGTATGCGTTATATAACGATTCCAAATTGCGCATATAGTTTATATTCAATAAAATTTGTTATCAATAAGACTACAACATATTGAAGGGGTACTAACTTTGCGGCTCTCTGCGTAAAAACTCAGCGGTTCTCTGCGGTTAAGCTTTTTTTTTTTAACCGCAGAGAACCGCAAAGAAGACACAAAGGTCTGCATAGTAATTGAAAATCAGGTACACATCAGGGTAATCATAAAATAGATTTCAAACAGAAGACAACTCAATAATGTTGGAAGTCGTCCGCCAGGAAGGCATAGAAATAAATTAACTTAATTTGCAAAAAATTCACCATGGTTAAAATTGGTCTCATCGGAGGTTCAGGACTCGAAAATCTGAATATTTTCTCAAATTCAGGGGAGGTAAATGTCACCACTCCTTATGGCGCCCCCAGCTCGTCATTTTTTACAGGTACGATTGGCTCATGTGAAGTATTTATTCTTTCGCGTCACGGTCGTGATCATACCATTCCGCCTACCCAGGTAAACAACCGGGCAAACATCTACGCCCTGAAAGAATTGGGCTGCCAGTACATTTTTGTCACCACCGCCTGCGGAAGTCTGAGAGAAGAGATTGGCAGGGGCCACATGGTCATTGCCGATCAGTTCATCGATGTGACCAGGCACCGGATCAACACATTTTATGACAAATTTGAACCCGGTCAAATGGCTCATGTGGCCATGGGCGATCCTTTTTCAGAAAAATTAAGGCAAATACTCATCCGGGGATGCGTAGAAACCGGGGTGAAGTACCATCCCACAGGCACAATTGTGACCATTGAAGGCCCCCGTTTTTCAACCCGAGCCGAATCGAAAATGTTCCGGCTTCTGGGAGCAGATGTAGTTAATATGAGTATTGCTCCCGAAGCAAGCCTGGCCAGGGAAGCCGGTATTCCCTATGCGGCTGTTGCCCTTTCAACTGATTATGACTCCTGGAAGCATGACGAAGAACCCGTTACCTGGGAAGCAGTGCTACAGGTTTTTAATGAGAATGTGAAGCATGTAACCGGCCTGCTGGTGCACATTTTGCAAAACTTTGAGGGATAATAAGTGACAGAGTCACAGAGCCACAAAGCTCTTTCCTACTCTGTGACTCTGTGACTCTGTGACCTCTTTGTCTCCCTTTTTACTTCGCGTATTTAAAATCTTTCCCCAGATATTTCGCTGTTTCCCCCAACTGTTCTTCAATGCGGAGCAACTGGTTGTATTTGGCAATTCGGTCGGTACGGCAGGCTGATCCGGTCTTGATCAATCCCGTGTTCAGTGCAACGGCCAGATCGGCAATGGTTACGTCTTCCGTCTCGCCTGAGCGATGGCTCATAACCGCGGTGTAACTGTTTCTGTAGGCCATATTCACAGCATTGATGGTTTCACTCAATGTTCCGATCTGATTTACCTTGATCAGAATTGAATTGGCCACGCCCTTTTTAATTCCAAGCGCTAAACGGTCAACATTCGTTACAAAAAGATCATCGCCTACGAGCTGGATTTTACTCCCCATTTCTTTAGTCATCAATTTCCAGCCATCCCAGTCATCTTCGGCCATGCCATCCTCAATCGAAATGATCGGGTAACGTTTTGCCCAATCTTTCCAGAAGGCAACCATTTGAGCAGGCGTCAATTTCTCGCCGGTTGATTTCTTGAGATGATATACATTTTCCTCTGGGATAAAATATTCGGAAGAAGCAGGATCAAGGGCAATGCAGATATCCTTGCCAGGCTCATAACCTGCGATTTCGATAGCTTTCATGATCATGGTGAGGGCTTCTTCATTCGATTTGAGATTGGGTGCAAATCCGCCTTCATCGCCTACGTTGGTAGAATATTTTCCTTTTTTCAGCACTGATTTAAGATTATGAAATACTTCAGCGCCCATGCGAAGGGCTTCACTGAAAGAGGTGGCCCCTACCGGCATAATCATGAATTCCTGAAAATCGATGGAGTTATCAGCATGCGAGCCACCATTGAGAATGTTCATCATGGGAATTGGCAGTGTTTGTGCTGAAACACCCCCGATGTACCTGTACAGTTCCTGTCCGGTAACCTGTGCAGCGGCATGTGCCGCGGCAAGTGAAACACCAAGAATGGCGTTTGCTCCAAGTTTAGATTTATTGGGTGTGCCGTCGAGTTCGATCAGCAGTTTGTCAATTTCAAGCTGATCAGTCACGAACATTCCCTCAATTTCCGAGGCAATTACGTTGTTCACATTCTGAACGGCCTGTAAAACGCCTTTGCCAAGATAAACTTTCTTGTCACCATCCCGCAATTCACAGGCTTCATGAACACCAGTTGATGCACCAGAAGGAACGGCAGCGCGTCCGATAATGCCACTTTCGGTAATAACATCGACTTCGATCGTCGGATTTCCCCTTGAATCCAGAATTTGTCTGGCATGGGTTGATAAAATAGTACTCATAGCTGTATTTTTAGATTATTATATAATTATTTAACAAAAAAGGACAACATAATTTCTTATGTTGTCCTTTTTAAATCGTTTTAAAAAATTGCTTTCAAAGTTTATTCTTCAGGCTTAACTTCCGAATCTTCAGATAGTATTTCCGGTTTTGCTTCAGCTTTAGTTTCTTCAATTTTCTCAGGAGCCTTTTTTGATTTAACTTCGGATCCGGCCTTTTCACCAGCTTTCACTTCAGCGTCATCACCGGCTTTTTTCTTCGAACCGGCTCTTCTGCGGCGGGTGGTCTTTCCTTTGCCATCATCCTTCACCGACAACATCGCTTCATTGTAATCAACCAGCTCGATCAGACACATTTCGGCATTGTCGCCAAAACGGTTTCCGGTTTTCAAAATCCGGGTATAACCTCCCGGACGATCCATGATCTTTTTCGAAATTTCACGGAAAAGTTCTGTCACAGCTTCCTTACTCTGCAGGTAGCTGAAAACGGTACGCCGTGAATGAGTGGTATCCTCTTTAGACTTAGTAATCAGAGGTTCTACGAATACACGAAGTGCTTTCGCTTTAGCCACGGTAGTATGGATCCTTTTATGAATGATCAGTGAGGCCGCCATGTTTGAAAGCATGGCCTTTCGGTGCGCACTTTTTCTTCCTAAATGATTAAATTTCTTCTGGTGTCTCATCGCAATTAATCCTTATCTAATTTATATTTCGTCGTATTCATACCAAATTCAAGTCCCTTGGATTTCACCAGTTCTTCGAGTTCGGTCAGTGATTTTTTGCCGAAATTGCGGAACTTCAGCAAGTCATTTCTATTGAAGGCAACAAGGTCGCCAAGATATTCCACATCAGCAGCTTTCAGGCAATTCAGCGCCCTGACCGAAAGATCCATATCAACCAGTTTCGTCTTTAAAAGCTGGCGAATGTGAAGCGATGTCTCGTCGAATTCTTCGGTAACAGCTTTTTCAGCAGAGTCAAGCGTTATTCTCTCATCAGAAAATAACATAAAATGATGTATAAGAATCTTGGCTGCTTCTTTCAAAGCATTTTTAGGTTGAATGGAACCATCGGTAACAACCTCCATGACCAACTTTTCATAGTCGGTTTTTTGTTCAACCCGGAAATTCTCAATATTGAAAGTAACATTCTTAATCGGAGTATGTACTGAATCAATGGCAATTCTGCCCAGTGATGAACTCAGCGTTTTATTTTCCTCTGCAGGTATATACCCCCGACCTTTATCCACCGAAAGTTCAACACTTAATTTCACGTTTGACTCCATATGGCAGATCACGATTTCCGGGTTCAGAACCTGGAAAACAGAAAGGAATTTATTGAGATCACCAGCTTTGAATTCTTTCTGCTGGGCGATAATCACAGTAACCTTTTCGGAAGTTTCAGTTTCAATCAAACGTTTGAAACGGATTTGCTTCAGATTCAGGATGATTTCGGTAACATCTTCAATAACTCCTTTGATGGTCGAAAATTCCTGCTCCACCCCTTCAATTTTCACCGAAGTAATGGCATAGCCTTCCAATGAAGAAAGCAAAATCCTTCTGAGTGAGTTTCCGATGGTCACACCAAAACCAGGCTCAAGCGGACGAAATTCAAATACTCCGCGGCATT
>JBAXFM010000383.1:0-4143 GCA_037139855.1 Bacteroidota bacterium | reverse complement strand
CCAATGCGACGGGATACGTTGCGACATGGCCATGCTGATGATGAATGATATTTTCGAACGCACCTGGGGAAAACGCGCAGGTTCGAAGCCGCTACTTGATTATTGGGAGGAGTTGATCCCTGCGGTAAAAAGAAGCAACCCGGAATTTATCTTTATAGCCGAAGCATACTGGGATATGGAGTGGGCGCTTCAGCAGCAGGGGTTCGACTATTGTTACGATAAACGCTTGTACGACAGGCTCGAACATGCCCGTGCACAGGATATCCGCCTCCATTTACAGGCCGATCGGACCTATCAGTCAAAAATGATCCGGTTTATTGAAAATCATGACGAACCACGGCATGTTGTCGCGTTCCAACCCGGGAAAAACCGCGCTGCTACCGTAATTTCCTCCACCCTTCCTGGAGCAAAACTCTATCATGAAGGACAATTCGATGGCAGAAAGGTAAAACTGCCCGTTTTCCTCCGCAGAAGGCCGGATGAGCAGGTCGATTTTGAATTGAGGGCATTTTGCCAAAGATTATTGCTTGCCATCAACCATCCGGTATTTCATGATGGTTACTGGCAACTCTCTGAATGTGTCGGATGGCCTGACAACACCAGTTTTGAGAATCTGCTCGCTTGGTGCTGGTGCGATGGTGATGATCGTTTTCTGATCGTGGTGAACTACGCTCCAGTCATTTCGCAGGGTCGTATCAGGTTTCCCGGCAACGATCTCCGCGGACGAAACTGGCGGTTGAATGACGCGCTGAGTGAAGTGACCTATGAGCGCAATGGTGATGAGATGCACGATGCCGGGCTGTATGTGTCACTCAATCCATGGGCTTGTCACTTCCTTCGGTTTTACCTGGTTTAATGCCCGGATGTATTAATTTTCATTATCGTCTTTCGGTTTAATCATTTTATAGCGCTGGCGCTCATTCGCCACCGTCCAGGCAGTCATAAAGGCCAGCCTTGCTACCCGTGAAGCTTTATCAGCATTTACACGATCGGGGCTGTCTGTTACCTGGTGATAATCCTTATGCAAACCAGTGAAGAAGAATATGACGGGCACCCCTTTTTTGAAAAAGCTTGCATGATCACTTCCGCCATCCATCCGCTCGCTTTTACTCTCTGAAAGCGTAAACCCGATCTCTTTATTTCGTTTTCTGACAATCTTTACAAGACCCGGATTCTGCTTTGCGCCAATAATTTCGAGCGAATCGGGATCATTGCGGCCAATCATGTCAAGATTGAGCATCGACACGGTCTTTCCCAATGGCCAAAGTGGTTTTCGTACATAGGAAGCGCTTCCAAGCAACCCCTTCTCTTCTCCCGCAAAAGCAATAAACATCACACTGCGTTTAGGAGTCTGCGCCATGGTTGCAAAGGTTTTTGCAATCGCCAGCACCCCACTGGTTCCTGAGGCATTGTCATCGGCCCCATTGAAAATATAATCTGTATCGGCTTTGTGTTCCTTCAGGTAACCAATGTGGTCATAATGTCCGCCGATGATCACCACTTCATCCTTTAATACCGGGTCGGACCCTTCAAGAAAAGCAATCACATTGCGGCCACCAACCGGTATTTTATCGAGAGAAACATTCATGGCAAGCGTTTTTCCGGGAATCGGGAATGAATGTGGCTGCATGCTTTTTTCAATACGTTCCTGGATGTGTTTCAAAGAGTCAACACTGCCGAACAAAGCTTTGATCACCGATTCACCAACCTGCACCATGGGAATTACTTCATCGGGCTTATCGCAATAATCCATGGGCAGTGCGTCTTTGGGCAGAATTTTCGACAAGGATGGCCACGGAAAACCCCTGGGTGTCAGTGAAGCATATTGCAATGGCCCGGATATGATCAGAAGCCCTGCAGCGCCATGATCCTGTGCCATCTTCTGCTTCTCTTTCAAAGAGGAGTAACGGGTCATGTCCGACCAGGCAAAGAGTTTCCCGGTTGAGTCAGTCTGACCTGGTTCCTGTCTCAACACGGCAACAATCTTGCCCTGAATATCCATATCTTTGTAATCGTCATAGTTGTATTCAGGGGCCGTAATGCCGTACCCGACAAAAATGACCTCCCCCTCAGCCGGCTTGCTTCCTGATATGTCGTAAGGGATAAAGTCCTCTTTGATTGTAAAATTTACAGTCTCGGTCCCTTTAAAAATCGATAAGAAATTATTAATTCCCAGGTCGAAATTGCAAAAGGCAAGGTCCTGAAACCAGCTACCATTCACTTGTTGCAATCCGTATGATTTAAACTGCCCTGCAATATAAGCTCCGGCTGCATCGAGCTCATCGCTGGGTGTTCCCCGCCCCTTCATTGAATCGGAAGCCAGGTAAATGATGCTTTGCTTCATCATGAGGGGTGTTATGATCGCTTTTGCATGATCGGCAGCAGTTTGCTGGGACTGTGTGGTAATTGGAGCTGAGAGTACAAGAAAAAGGACCAGAAAAAAAATAGTGCATGCTGTATATGATTTTGATTTGCCCTGGTCTTCAGGCCGGGGTTGGTGGCAGGGAAACTGAAACCGGGCTTCAGCCCAATATTTTGACATCAGATTTGTTTTAAAAACCATTTAATTATTGGGCTTATGCATTACCTGTAACTCCCGCGGTTTCTTCCACATCCCCCGGGTGAAATCAGGAAATTTAAGGGTTTTCCCTCCCTTGGCAATGGATTGCTCACTGAGCACTCTCACAGCGCTCATCAACACACCATCATAAACATCCATGTCGGGTTCAACTCCCTTGAGCAACGCATTCACCAGCCGGTAATCTTCAATGTAATCCATCCCTCCATGGCCGGCGCCTTTGCTGGCAGTTTCCAACTCCTCCCATATCGGGTGCTGGTATTTTTTGAGATATTCGTTTATCGGCTCCCATTGATCGTTGGTTTTACTGACGCCTTCGATATAAATTTTGGGCTCCGGGTATTTCCGTACAATCCCTTTCGTTCCCTGGATGAGGATATCGCGGCTGTATGGGCGTGGCAGACTGGTATCGTGGGTTACCACAATGGTTTCGCCATTCATGGTGCGGATAATGGTGGTGACCACATCGCTCAGCACGTACTTTTCCCTGGCCTGGGGGCTATCAGGTCCGAATTTTTCTATCGCATATTCATGAAGTCCTCTGGTTTTGGATCCGTACGAAACCATGCAATCAAAATAATTTCCACGGTTGATATCCATGCATTGCATCACAGGACCCAGTCCATGGGTGGGATAAAGGTCGCCGTTGTGATGCATGGAGAAATCGCGCCGCCAGACACCCTCCCCTTCCATATCATGCTTTACCGCCCGTAAATCGTGCAGGTAGCCGCATTGAGCATGCACAAGTTCTCCGAATATTCCTTTTTTCACCATGTTTAGGATCATCATCTCCACCTTGTCGTAGTTGCAATTTTCCATCATGATGCAATACTTTCCGGTCTTTTCGGAAGTTTCAACGAGTTCCCAGCATTCATCCAGGGTGATGGCTGCCGGAACCTCGGTTGCCACATGCTTTCCGTTGTTCATGGCAGCCAGACAAATGGGGACATGCCATTGCCAGGGGGTGGCGGTATAAACCAGGTCGATATCACTCCGTTCACACAAGCGCTGCCATTCAAACTCATTTTTCGAATATCCCTCAGGCCGTTTGAATCCGGCCTTTTCAACCATATCCTGTGCCCGCTGAACCTTGCTTTCAATAATGTCGCAAACAGCTACAATCTCAGCGCCTTCTACCTTCAGCAGGTTTTCAACGTGTGAAGTTCCCTGAAGTCCCACTCCGACGTACCCGATGCGTACTTTTTGCATCGGGCTTCCGATGGGTGCAGGATGATACGGGCTAGTGATCCGTTCCGGCTGGATAGCAGCCAGCAGATTGTCACTCACTGCCATCCCGACTCCAGTAGCAGCCACGGTTTTGATAAAATCCCTGCGGTTAAATTGTTTTTTCATAGATGGTGAAATTGCTAATTTTGGTCAAAGTTAATGAAATTTCATCCAGATACCTCAACCCCCAGCCCCTTCTCCTCAAGGAGAAGGGGAGTATTCCCTCTCCTTGAGGAGAGGGTTAGGGTGAGGTAGATATAAAAAAGAGGCAGCCTGAAAAATGGGCTGCCTCCTTTTTATCAAGATAACGATGCTTATTTCTTACGGGGCTTGATCTC
>JBAXFM010000382.1:0-4163 GCA_037139855.1 Bacteroidota bacterium | reverse complement strand
TTTCTCCGGAAAAAACCGGGATACGGATGGTAACCAGGACGGCCAGGCATATGAGGGTGTATAAGTTGTGTCTCTTCACTAAGTCAAGCAAGGTCAATTTTACTCCGGAACCTCCACGCTATAAAACTTTCAGCGCGTGTTTGATCAGTTGTTCCGCTGTCAAGCCGGTTCCTTCCGATTCGATGATTTTATTCAATGCTTTATCAGCAACCATCTTTGGGAAGCCCAGAATGATCAATCCTGATAACGCTTCTTCCTTCTTTGTATTGTGTAATATTCCTGATTTTTCGTAGGGAATTAACTCCCGGGAAACCTTATCTTTCAAGTCAATAATAATCCGTTGAGCTGTTTTTGCCCCGATTCCTTTGATTTGCTGAAGCAAAATTGCATTTCCTTCGCCAATGGCTCTAATAACTTCAACAGGCGTATGTGATGATAAGATGATGCGCGCAGTGTTCACGCCAACCCCGGAAACACTGATGAGCTGGCGAAAAAGTTCCCGCTCCCCGGTATCGGCGAATCCATACAACAACATGTCGTCTTCCCGTACCACCAGATGAGCGTATAAAATACACTTCTCGTCAACAACCAGCTTGGAATAGGTATGCAGTGAAATATTCAGCAAATAGCCGATCCCATTAACATCAACAACTGCATAAGCAGGGTTTTTTTCTACCAGCTTACCTTGAATATATTCGTACATGTGCGCTGTAGCTTACTGAAAAATTAATCCGATTTTCCGGAAAGATTGCAAAGGTAAAAAAATCGCCGGAATACAAAACCTGCTCCTACCTCCATTTGCCGCATTTTCTTTTCTAATTAAGAATTATTATACTTAAATGTTTGTATTTTCATTTTCCGTATTATCTTTGTGGCACGTTTTCAACATTATCGTATAACAATACCTTATTAAAAATTTAATTTCAACCACCATGAAAAAAATTATTACGCTCGTTGGATTAATCATCCTGGGAATACAATCAATTTATGCACAGGAACTTATCGCAGTCAACCACACCGCCGGCGGTAGCGAGTTTTTCACCCGGCTGGATTCTGCAGTTGTTCATTCGGCGAATGGCGATTATATTTACCTGCCTGGAACAGCGCTGATGAACATCGGGAACCTCGTCATCGACAAAGGGGTCCATATCATTGGTGCCGGCATCTTCCCCGACTCCTGCTATGCCACAGGCACTACATTCCTTACCGGTAACATGACCATTGTGGCAGGCGCCGATAATGGAAGCCTCCAGGGTTTCATGCTGACAGGGTCGCTCAGTTTTGGCACCAGCAAGGCCAACCAGCATGTTTCCTCTTATTATGTTTCGCGCTGTAACCTCTCTACCATCGTGCTTTCCAACAATGGGACCGACACCACCACCTCCTCATTCCTTTTCCGCGAAAACATCATCCGGGGTCATATCTATGGAGGTTATTCCAATGCAAGTTTCAGGAATAATATAATTGAAGGCCAGTTGAATTACTTTTACGGAGCAACCTTTTTACACAACGACTTCTTGTGGGGAAACAGTAAAACGCTTTATCTTTCCGTAAAAAATTCAACATTTTCGAACAACATTTTTAAGAATCCGTGCGTCGCCAATTATGGTTGGAGTCCAATCCAATGTACCGACAACAATTATTTTTATAATCTTTTTAACGGACCAATTGGATTTCATTACGACTATTTTGGCTACTGTATGGCAAACATGAACGGGTTTGGCAACATTTCGGGGAACCATGAAAATGTGCCGAATGAGCAGATTTATACCAGCCAGATTGGCAATTCTTACGATATTCATCACAATTACCATCTCATCGCAGGCAGTCCGGGCATTAACGGAGGCAGCGATGGCACCGACTGTGGAATTTACGGAGGTGAACCTTTCAAAGATGGCATGTTGCCAGTAAACCCGCATATCCAATTCAAATATGTGGCCGGTTCGACAACCCCAAGCGGCACTCTCAACATCCATTTCAAAGTTGCTGCCCAGGAAAAGTAGTTAACAATGAGAAAAATTTTACTCCTCATTCTAGGGCTCCTGGTTATCCCGCTGCAAATTATTGTAGCCCAGGCACCAAAAATCACCGGATACCAGTATTGGTTCGATGACAATGATGCAGGGAAGATCAGCCAGTCAGTAAGTCCGGCGACAACGCTGGACCTGAGCACATCGGTGAATGTTCCTACGTTCCCGGTCGGATTTCACCGCTTCAGCATCCGTTTCGAGGATGACTCACTCCGTTACAGCCAGGTAACTACCTCCTATTTCTTTTATCCGGAGTCTACCCTGATCAATGGTTATGAATACTGGTTCAATAATGATTATGCCGGTAAAACTGTGGTCAGCGTGAGCAACACGACCCTGCTTGACCTGAGTTCCGCCATCGCTGCTAACGCGCTGGCAGCAGGATTGAATACCTTTCATATAAGGTTCAGGGATATTTCAGACACCTATAGCTCTACAAGTACAGCCTATTTTGTCATTATCCCCGAGATGCTTATTTCAGGTTATGAATATTGGTTCGACAACGATTATGGATCCAAAACCGCTGTAAATGTAGCCAACACCCAAATACTTGATCTTTCGGAGGTAATTACCGCAACTTCGCTCTCGCTTGGGTTCCACGATTTTCACATCAGGTTCAAAAACAATACCGGCACGTGGTGTTCAACTCAGTCGGACTTGTTTTATAAACATGGCACCGGCAATCAGAACAATCTTACATCCTATGAATATTGGTTCGATGACAACCCTGCCGCAAAAGTTTCGGTACCTGTCGTAAATCAGCCCACCGCCGATGTGATGGCCACGATCAATGCAGGAGCACTCGGGCCAGGGCTTCACAAGGCGCATATACGGTTCCAGGGAAGTGACATTTCCAGCCTTGTATCTTCCGGCTATTTTTACAAAAGTGCAACTGCAAACATTGCTGAAAATGCAATTTCCGGTTACCGGTTCTGGTTCGACAACGATCCCTCAAACATGCGGGTGATCGCCCTTGCACAGCCTGCGAGTAATGTGATCCTGCTTGATTCGGTTGAACTTCCCTACCTGCCCCTTGGCAAGCATTTGATGAATGTGGATTTCAGAGATACGCTTGGTTCATACAGCAGCATAGTCTGGGATACCATCGATGTTCTGAATTGCCATCCCTATGCGGCCAAACCAATTACGGGAAATACGCAAATATGCAAGGGAACAAACGGGGTGGTATATTCTACAGGGGCCATTACCAATGCAACCGGGTATTCCTGGACAGTTCCTACAGGTGCAACTATTGTGTCAGGTAATAATACCCGGACAATAACGGTTAATTATGCCCTCAATGCGATTACCGGCCCCATCTCTGTTTCAGGAACAAACCCTTGTGGCAGCGGCGCGGAAAATTCCTTGCTTGTAACCCTGAATCCCCTACCCGAACCTGTTATCACGCCGAACGGCCCGACAACCATCTGCCAGGGCGAATCTGTGGTACTTACAGCTTCCGGCGGCACCGGGTATCTTTGGTCCAACGGAGCCGCAACAGCCCCAATTACAGTGAATTCAAGCGGCGCCTATAGTGTAACTGTCACCAATATTTATGGATGCACCAATACAACCAGTCAGGTGGTTATTGTTAACCCATTGCCTGTTCCGGTTATCACCCCGGGAGGTCCCACCACCTTCTGCCAGGGCGGGTCTGTGGTTCTCACCGCATCCGGAGGCACGGGTTACCTGTGGTCAAACGCAGCCACCACTGCAGCAATCACGGTGACTACAAGTGGTAACTACACCGTAACCGTTACCAATTCTTTCGGATGTACTAAAACCACCAATCTCATGGTAACGGTCAATCCATTGCCTGTTCCGGTTATAACAGCGAGTGGCCCGACCACTTTTTGCCAGGGCGGATCAGTCGTTCTCACTGCATCGGGCGGAACCGGGTACCAGTGGTCGAATGCAGCAACCACGACGGCGATTAATGTCAATGACAGCGGAACCTACGGCGTAACTGTTACAGATGCCAACGGCTGTATCAACAATACCAGTCAACTTGTTACAGTCAATCCGTTACCTGTCGCCACGATTACGCCGAACGGCCCGACAACCATTTGCCAGGGCGGATCAGTTGTACTCACTGGATCAGGCGGAACTGGTTACTTGTGGTCTAATGCTGCA
>JBAXFM010000381.1:0-4164 GCA_037139855.1 Bacteroidota bacterium | reverse complement strand
AAGTCAAAGAGATCGTTTACAGTTTTTTTGCCGAAGAATGTGAAGTTGACATTGCTCAGATCAACGAAAATACCAGCATCATCAACGACCTCGATGGAGATTCGCTGATGTTTCTGGAATTGATAGAGATATTCAAGAAAAAGTACAACCTCGATATTGAATTGAAAGTTATTGGCAAATATGCTGTTAAACATCCTGTTGCAACAATCGGACAATTGATTGAAATGCAATTGCTCATCATCGAACATGAAAACCATCTCCTTGACCTGGAACCATAAACAGCGCCTGTAAATTTGTCGGACCATAATTTGGCATTTATTTTTCCTGCTTTTACCAGCGATTATTATGATCTTCCGGGGAGAAATATGTCTGATTTTGATCATCGGTTCAACGAATTGCTGATGCTTGCCGCCATTTCAACTGACCCGGCACTGGCTGGTTTTAGTTTCACTGGAACGACATTTCAGGAAGATGAATTGCGCAATCAATATCTTACCTACATTTACAGTTGTGCTGCATCGTCGGTATTGCGAAAAGCGGGATTTACCCCGTGGGTCAATGCCGGCTACAGCATGGGCATTTATGCCTCACTTTTCGACGCAGGATCAATCTCCTTTGAAACAGGGTTAACGTTGATTCGGTTAGCATATCATTGCCTTCTTGCAAACCTGAAAAATGTTTCCTGCGGCATGGGCACCCTGATCGGACTTGACAGGAATGACATACAGAAACTGATCGGTCAATCATCTCTTCGGGTTGAAATTACGAACCAGAATGCATCCCACTCCTTTGTCGTTTCAGGATACCATGAAGATATTGGTAAACTAATGGAACTTGCCAGGGAAGAGGGGGCTTTGCATACCCGCGACCTCGTCGTATCCATTCCTTACCATTCCGCTCTTTTAAAAGATGGGGCCATGGAATTTGCCCGTCAGATCAGCCATCTGGAGATCAAGGCGCCGGAAATCCCGATCATCTCGCTGATTGACCAGAAAATGTTGTCAACTTCTGCCATGATCAGAGAAGAGATTGTGCGCAATCTTTTTCATCCGCTGAACTGGTTCCAAACCATGCATGTGATGCTGGAGTACAATGTTTCGCAATTGATCGAATGCGGCCCGTCGAAAGGGCTGGTAAAGAATTCAAAGTTTGTGGAAGGAAACTACCGATTTTTTTCCCTGAGTTCGATCCCGCAACGTTAACGCGGGCATCATATTTTTCCGTTGGCTCTCCATTTTGCCCTGATTCTTAAAAGGGTCCGGAACATGGGTTCCCCGGTTTTGAGTTTTTTTTGAATTTCAATGGCTTCGGCAATCATTGCGGGGCTCGGAGCTGTTTCCAGGGCTGGAAGACAGTTATGACGAGTCATGGCGGACTCCTTTATGAGCTTGTCAAGTTGATTTTTCGGCATTCCTGCGGAATAATAATAGACAGGTGGCTGAAAGACAGACTGACCAGCGGAAATCATCCCTTCTCCGACGGCTACCGAATACAGTGGTGTGTTTGGATAGATCCGGAGCCCGGCATTCATGTACACCAGATCGGCAGGGTTTACAAAATGGTCAATGAAATCAAGTGTTTCGCGAAAAGTAACTTCATCTTCCCCCGGTCCGCCGAATAGAAAAAACCACATGGTCGGAATATTGAATTTCCGGATCATCAAGGCCATCTTTTCAATTTCAGGAAGATTAAACCCTTTGTCGAGATTTTTCAGCATCCTGGGAGAAGCGCTGTCGGGGGTTGCATCGATCTGGATAAAGCCAGCCTGCATCATCAGGTCAAATAACTCTTCGCTGGTATGTCTGGGATTGATCCCCATGGTTCTCAGTCTTACTTTGAGTTTCCTCCGGATAATCTCCCTGCAAATCATTTCGGCGTGCCCTTTCGGGTCGTTAAATGTGGAATCAACAAATTCAAAAGTAATAAAGCCCAACCTCCGATGGGCCTGTTCAATCTCATCGGCGATGTCGGTTGCCGTGCGTTTACGAAATTTCCGGCCTTCGATGAGAGGGTAGGTGCAGTAAATGCACCCATGAGAACATCCACGCTTCGTTTGGATGGAATAGACGCCCTTGCTGAGGTATGGCGTAAAATCAATCCACCGGTCAATCTCTGAAAACCTGTCGGGAACAGGTTTTAAAAATGCAAAGCCAGACCCTTGCTGAACCTCCTGACTCGCAGAGGTGATAAGGTTGGGAATATCAGCCGTATCGAGGTTTTGTTCAAGTCTGGAAAGCAGTATTGGTAATATTTCCTCCGCCTCACCCACAATTCCGAAATCAGCGCCGGTTAATTTCATCACCTCTGCCGGAAAGATACTAAAGCCGCTTCCTCCCAAAATAACCGGAACATCGGTGATTTCTCTCACCGGCGCTATGAACTTCTCCATGATGGCATCCGGGTAAAAAATGACCCTATCCATCACCACGTCATCGATATTCCGGATACTGAAACCTATGAAATCGGGTTTATACTGCTGAACCAACGCTACAAGCCCTTGACCCTCATCAAAAACACCATCGTATATTTTCACCGCATACAGGTCCCCGAGCGCTGCTGCCAGCATGCACAACCCAAGCGGTGGCACCGGATAAGGGGCCTTTTCAATATTTGTATTGATCAGTAAAACTCTTTTCATTCGTCATTCGTCATTCGTCATTCGATATTCGTCATTCGATATTCGTCTATATTACATCCGTCCCCTTCTTTATCAACCAAAGGCTCCCGACCCGAGTATGAAACTCATCATGCGGCAGGGTCGTTTTCATCACGGAGTTAAAAAAGTTATACTTACGGTAATTATGATCTACAATCTGATCTTTCACCTGCTGATAATAGATGGTTCCCGGCATGGGTGTGAGGACAGTGTAACCGGCATATACCACCCGGTTGCGGTCGGCGTAATCGGCCAGCGCCTCGAAATCTTTCAGATCATAATCGGGTGGAATCACATAATTGCCACGAACCATGATACCGTTTTGCTCAAAGACCTTCACCGCCTCCTGGTTGTCGATGGCGGGTGAATCCTTGTGGTATTTTTTCAACTCTTCATCACGAAACGATTCAAAACCACAAATCACTACCTTCAATCCCCCCCGGGCAAGTTTTTCAATGATGTCGGGCCTGTTGGCGGCAACATCTGCCCTTATATCCATGATGAATGTTTTACGGATTCCCTCCTCCTCCATCCTTTTAAAGAGTTGGAGCATGAATTGCTCATCCACCACCGTGTTTGCATCGGCGAACCTGACTACCGGATAATCATCAATACTTTTTAATTCGGTAATCAGACTTTCAACCGAGCGTTGGTAATATTGTCCCCTGAACTGAGTCCAGATGGAACAGAACGTACATTTATACGGACAACCCAGCGAAGTAAAGATATATGTGCTGGGAAACGGACTGTTGCCCACTTTATAGGTTTCGATCCAGCGCTTCAGATGGCTGCGGTCGGGCATCAGGTAGTCAGCGCCGGCAGGTTCCCAGGATGCAGGTTTTCCGGCAGTTCTGTTCAGACTGCCCCCTGAATTGATGAGGATTCCAGGAACTGCTGCATAAGATCCTCCGCTTTGCCAGGTTCTGACCACCTCCCTGAAAATATGCGGACATTGTCCGGGAATGATAATGTCAAAGGCAGGATCGGTAAAGTCGTTTGGGCACAATGTTGCATGCAACCCGCCGGCGACGGTAAGAATGGCCGGGTTGAACTGTTTGACCGTCCGGCAAATTTCGATGCAGCAATCAAATTCAGAGGTAATGGCGGTGACTCCGACAATATCAGGCTGATGTTTTTCAAGCAGCAAGCGAACCAACACCTCCAATGCCGGGGTTTCGGGGACAAGGTCATATTCGCCCTTGGTATCAAAAACAGTCACATCGTGGTCTTTCACGGCTCCCGCGATGGTCAGAAGCCCCAGCGGCGGTCCGATCAACTTCTTATGGATGAACCGCTTTGCCTCTTCCGGTGCAAATTTGAGAATGTTATTCTCATTCGACCTGGGTGGATTGATGAGGAGGATTTTCATTCGCCAAAATTAGCGGTTTTTTAGTACTTTTGTTGAACACAAAATACCTTATGCCTGATATACCCCTGGTACGACAAAAATTCGCTGAACTCAATTGTTGTATCATCGTTCCCACTTATAACAACGACCATGCCCTGCG
>JBAXFM010000380.1:0-4205 GCA_037139855.1 Bacteroidota bacterium | reverse complement strand
AACATTGAATATCGAATTTTCGCCATTTCGCTATTTCACAATTTATACGCCGTTGGCCAGTCTGATAAATCCCTTCAGGTGATCTTTGATCTTTCCGGCCAGGAAATAGGGAAGGTTCAACAGATAAAACTTTTTACCCCGGATGGTCTGGGTTTGCTGAACAGCCAGGTTGCCTGCATGCAGCCGTACGGCATAAGCATGAGGAGCTATATCAACGAATTGGTGCAAAGACCTGAGGCGTCCGGGTTCTCCCGACTTTACAACAACAGGAATGAGCAGATCATTGAATTTTACAACAAAATCGACCTCTGCGGTGGATTGAGCCTTATTCCGAATCCAGAAGTTCAGCGGCACATCGTTCTCTCTGGCAAGACTATCCGCTGCAATAATCTCTTGCCCAACAACCTGTCTTGCAATCTGCCCCTCGAAAATCGAATTCATGTCGTGCGATTGAAAAAGAGGCTTCTGGATGCCTGAAAAATAGTTGACCATGCCGCTGTCAAGAATCTGGAGTCGTGGAAACTTTGATGTGTCGGGTACCAATGGCAAGGTGGCCGTTGTAACCGGGAGTATCATTTGCAGCAGGAAGGCACGGCTGAGAGAATGGAAGGTCTGGCCGATTTCGCGACTGCCTTTCTCCAGATTGCCGAAACGGTTGAAACTGATCCGGGTGGCTGCGTATGGATATACGTTTTGAAGAACCTCAACGGCAAGATCACGACTTTTTGTGCCGGCAGCAACGTCGTGCAGGAATTGAATAAACCGGTCTTCAATTTTCTCATATAGGGTTTTCAACGTTGTCAGATGACGGGTTGCAGCATATTCAACCATAATTTCCGGCATCCCGCCGATGAGCGTATAAAGGTGAAAATAGTTCAGCAACTTTTCATAGGCATAATAGGGAACCGGTACCTCGCGGTAAGCCACCAGGGCAGAAGAATCATCCATCACCATCAGAAATTCTTCAAATGAAAACGGATACAGGTGATATGCCTGCATGATTCCGTTTTCAAAGTCTGTCAACCTGGCAATCTCTTTTGTCATGATTGACGAAGTAGCAATCACAAAAGGCTTTTCCTCCTGTCCGCTTGTACGCTTGCCAGTTTGCCCATCAGCCTTCTCCTCCATCATCCTTTCCATCCACCTGATGGCCCCCGGGCATTGGCAAATTTCATCGAGAACGATGAGTGTACCGGTTCCACGGATCTCTTTCCCTTTCAAAAAGCAGATTGCCTTCAGCGTTTCCTCAACGGATGCGTCAAAATTAAAGATCGCCCGATCAATGGGTGTGTCCAGATCCAGGTGAATCCAGTTGCTGAATTTACCGGCAAAACTGCTGACCAGGGTTGTTTTTCCCACCCCCCTGGCGCCCAGGATGCAAAAAGCCCTGGTGCGGGATAAATTGTTATAGAGAAGTCGTTGAAACATGGATTACATTTATGATAACTTAAGATGTTGCAATATATATCTCAGATCGGCATACGTTACAGCATCACCCATAAAACTTTTAATTTCGCTCAGGGTTTGATGGGGATTTTCGCTGATATATCGCGATAATTTCTGCAACTTTTCTTTTGATACAAATTCGCTGATATTCAAATCACCTGTGCCTACATAATGGGCCAAATGGCCTTCAATGGTAGAAGCTGATAAGCTACGCTCAGTTGCAATTTCGGTCACACTTTTACCGGACCGGAACATCTCAAAACTTAATTTACCGGAATTTATCTTAATTTTCTTTTCAATAACCGGAATTTCAATTTGTGCGGGGATGATACCCTGGTCGAGGCAATAACTTTTTATGATACCGATGATGTCCCCGCCAAACTGATTTATTTTGGCCTGCCCGATACCTTTAACATTTTTTAATCCGGTGAGCGTGGTGGGCAGTTTTTTCATCAGTTCGAGTATTGACTTTTGTGGCAATACCATATAGGTTGGGATGTTTTTTTCATCTGCCAGGTTGTCTCTCCAATGCTTCAGTTCCTGATAGAGTTCAGGATGGGTGATGCTTTTTGAAAACGATGCTTGAGGTGATGCTTTTTGTTTGACCAATGGTTTGAAATCAACTTCGGCATTCGATCTCATTTTGAGATAAGAAATGGTTTCAAACCCATATTTACTGGTTTCGAGACACGACATTTTAATAAAGACCTCTTTTTGCAATTTTTCCGATGATTCGGTTAAAAGTTTTTTAACTGCCTTGTTGTCGGTTTCAAAGTTGATTTTCACCGGGAAATCAGCCAGATGGCTTTTAATGGAAGAAATAAAATAAATGGCGGCTTGTTTGGTGCGTTCCTGTAAGGCGGAATTTTCTTCCGGGAGTATATCTGCCTGTATTAAATTTGACAATTGCAGCCTGAATTTCCCGGCAATTTGAAAGAGCGCAGTTTCACATAAATTTTGTTTCGATTGCAAATCGGAAACCATTGCAGCGTCAAGAATGTTCTTGTTTTCCTGAACAATTTTAACAAAATTGTCAAGCCGGTATTTGAGTAATTTTAAATCAAACAGGTCAAAAAACAAATCTTTCTGGAAAAGGTGTTTCGACTCGAAGAGTTTATCAGGCCCGGGTTCCTGTTGCTGGGCGTCATTGGAATACTTCAGCACCAGCGAATCTGTTTTTATTCCGGATACTGAAATAGGTGTGCTTAACACGATTCCTTCAAAGGTTCTGCAACGACTCAGGGCCACATACACCTGGCCGAAGGCAAATGCGGCATTGGCATCAATAATGACCTTCTCAAAGGTTAGTCCCTGACTTTTGTGAATGGTAATGGCCCAGGCTAATTTTAGCGGAATTTGGGTAAAACTGCCTACAATGTCTTCTTTTATTTCCTTGGTTTCATCATGAAGTGAATATTTTACGTTTTCCCATTTCACCCTGCCAACAGCAATTTCGGTAGTATCGTAAGGGCATTTCACATATACGAGATCATCTTCCATGCGGGTAATTTTGCCGATTTTTCCGTTAAAAAATTGTTTTTCAGGCGACAGGTCATTTTTAATGAACATGACCTGAGCATGTTTTTTCAGTTCAAGTTTTTCTTCGGTAGGAAAATCGTGTGGTGGAAAATCGCCTTCAATCTGAGCGGAAAAAAAACGCGATGCCCCTTTAATTTCTTTTAGCTTGGTTTGATTCATCTCAAATGCATTCGCATTGTGGGTGGTAAGGGTTATATACCCCTCCTCATCGCCAGGTTTAAATCCGGGGATGTATCGGGCGTTTAGCTCCTGAATGGTTTGATGATCAATAATATTATCCCTGACCTTGTTGAGCAGTGAAATAAAATATGCATCCGACTGCCGGAATATCTCTTTTAATTCTATGGTAATCGGATTCGTTTTCTTTAATGCCAGGCTGTCGAAAAAATAAACACTGTCGTAATAGTGTCTTAGAATATTCCATTCGGCCTCTTTAATTACCGGGGACAACTGATGTAAATCGCCGATCATCAGAAGCTGAACTCCGCCAAAAGGCTTGAAATGGTTGCGGTATTTGCGCAGAACTTCATCGACAGCATCTAAAATATCGGCCCGCACCATGCTGATCTCATCGATTACCAGCAGATCAATGCATTTGATGAGTCTGATTTTTTCACGGTTAAATTTTCGTTGAAAATTTTCGGTTGGCTGATTGTGATTTCCGGGTTGAACCGATCCGGGGATGGCAGGCGCAAAGCTCAATTGGAAAAACGAATGAATGGTAACCCCGCCGGCATTGATGGCTGCCACACCTGTTGGCGCGACCACCACCATGCGTTTTGGAGTGATTTTTTTCAGGTTATGCAGGAAGGTGGTTTTCCCTGTCCCGGCTTTACCGGTTAAAAAGATGTTCCTATTCGTGAATTGAACAAATTCGGTAGCCAGAAGCAATTGTTCGTTTTGACGGTATTCCATAGTGATGAAGTTTAATTCACCTCACCCCAACCCTCTCCTGAAGGAGAGGGAGTTTCCCCTTCTCCCTGGGGAGAAGGGGTTAGGGAATGAGGCATCATTGTTTTAAAATAAGCCATAAAATTACAAAAAAATGTCACATAATCAATGATAGTTGAAATATTTGTTATTTTATTCATCAAATGCTATTGCAGGAAAGAAAATTAGGAATATCTTTGCACCCCTTTTTGGAAGAAAAAGGTTCATTGTTAACAATAATCAGGAAGAAGCATGAATACGTTAAGTTACAAGACCATAAGCGCCAACGC
>JBAXFM010000379.1:0-4226 GCA_037139855.1 Bacteroidota bacterium | reverse complement strand
ACTTTATTAAACATAACCTGTGCTTCACGCAATTTTCCAAGTTTGAAGTTTGTCCAGGCATAAAGGATCATGGTATCGTAATCAAACGGATAAAGGTTGATGACCTTTTCCAGATATTTTTCAGCTTTTGCATAATCTTTTCTTCCGTAATAAATCGAGCCAAGGCGGTAATTCACGGTTGTATTCTGAGGATCGATGGCAAGAATCTCGTTATATTGAGCAACGACCTGGTCCCAGTTGCCAAGTGCCGAAGCAGGATTGGCGAACCCGAGTTTTGGTTCGATGGAGTAGGGTTTCAGTTTGATGGCCTTCTGGTAATAGGCAGCCGATTCGGTGAATGATCCGTTGAGGTAGGTAACCCATCCCAGGCGCAGGTTAATCTCATACGAATCCTCCTGGTAAACTGCTTTTACCGACGTTATTGCGTCTGCAAAGTTACCCCGCCCTTCGTACTCCTGGCTCTTTGCAAAAGCAGCCTGAAGGGTGGGATAGTTTGTTTGACTAAAAAGGGTATATGAGAAAAATATAATCAGCGCTGTAGCAAAATATTTTGCATATTGCATTTTACAATTTGCATATTGCATTTTTTTTAAAACTTCCATGTGATTCCTCCGATTAGGGTGTTTGTATTATAGGGATTGTTTTTGATTTGTTGAACTTCTTTGATTAACTGGGTATCAGGATCCTGGGTTTTGATATAATAAGTTTGTTGGCTCTCCTTTCGAAAATATTGGTAAACAAGCGATAACCGGATGTGTTTGCCTAACAAAAATATCAGGGAAGCGCCTGCCCGGTAATCGATGATGTCGCTGTTGTTGTAAACGACAGAACCATTGAAAATATTGGCATTGGTATAATCCCCGTAATAAAAGTTTGCTTCACCCCACATCCACGGGGTGATTTTTGCTCCAAGCACCTGGCTGAGTAACAGGCGTTTCGCTTTCCCCTGCATGAAGCCGGTTGCAGTGGTGGTCCCATATAAATTCAGGTTGCCCAGGGGAAAATAAGTCAATGAAACACCCACCTGTTTCTGCTTTTTATTGTTCAGGTTTGACCAGCTTCCTTCAAGTCCGATGTTGAAAATTCCAAGGTCTTTGGTAATTCTCAGTGCGGCAAGGTAGTTGTTGAAAGAAGTGTCTTTCCGGTCAAACGAGTAAATGATCCGCATGTAGGGAAAAGTGTGGTAGGTGTTGTCAAAGGAAGTATAAAAAGCAGTATCCTGAACGGTATCCCGGGTGTAGGAAGGGTTGACCGAGTTATAACTGACATGAATCCAATGAAAAGCGGGCAGGATCTTAAAACCGCCCGGAAGAATTACTGTCGAACCAATGTACACTTCATGCTGACTCACCTGATACTTGAAACCGGTATCATAAATAACCCAGGGGAATGTGTAGTTGTAACTTTTACCCCAGGCAGAATCGGTGATACTTTCGAGGTGGTCTTCGCCCTTGCCATATTGAATGTATTTTGTCTTATTGAAGTTGAGGTAATTATATGCCAGGGAAAAGCTGACCCTTTTCGAAGCCACGAGGTTGAGTCCAAGATTACTGTAAAAACTGTTTCCATAGAGGTCCTGCTCCCCATAAATGCTGTCGTCCATCATCAGGGTGGCGAGGTTTGTCGGGGCCCTGTCGCTGCTGATCGTATATCCAGCTTCAGCGTGAACCTCACGGATCACCCCGGGCTCGCCAGCCCCAGGCTTCAGCCTGGGGACCAACCCGGCCTCGTCAACCCTTCCCGAATAAACATAGGCGTAATAAAGATAATCGGCAATGATCGGATCTTCCGAATTAAACGCCCGGGCCTTTTTCAGATGAACACTTGCCGGGAAATATTCTGTTTTTTCAAAATAGGAGATACCCATGCGAACCCGAAGGTAGTAGTAATCAATGTCCTGATGAAGGGCCTGCTTGCCGATCAGGATCACACTATCCCACTTTTTTTCCTGGTAACAACGGTAGGTAAGCATGTCCACAGTAGTGAAATCGAGTTTAACGGCAGCCATTGATGAAGTAACAGCGAAAGATGCTATAATTATCATAAAGAAGCTCAGAATTTTTATCATCGGCCACTCACCAGTTTGACTTCGGTTTCTTTGTCATTTTCATGGATGATGAATCGCTCGAGACCATGGACCCCGACAAACATCTCACACTCGATTTTCTTTATTTCGTGTCTGCCAATCATGGCCGATACCTCCGAACGAAGTCGGATATTGGTTTGCATCAGGGCATCATCCATTCCAAGGTACCTGAGACTGTATTCCGACCGGGTAAAAAGAACGAATGGTGCAACAAAATCCTGTACCAAACCCACCAGGCTGTTGCTAAATGTATTCACGGGATATTGGTCTTTTACCAGTAGATTCCGGTAATAGCCCATCGTCACCTTGTATGCTCCCAGGAAAAATTTATAGAGAACCGATAACCGGTCTCCTTCGAAAAAGGTGAAGTAATGAATGTCGCCATCATTTCTGAACCAGGCCCGCGATTTTGACTTCTCACAATTAATGAAGGTCAGGTTTACTGCATCAACCTGTACTTCCCAGAAAATCTGGTGTTCATCACCGTCATCCGGTTTGACAAGAAGCTCAAATTTCTGCCCGGGAATGAAATGAAAAGCCTTTTCAAGAGAATTGTTTTTAGTGATGTTGGAAACCATCACATGGTTTTCGGGCGATTCGTAAGATTTCAACTCAAAAACACCGCTTTTATGCCTGATGAAATGACTGATAGGATAGTCAAGGGTGGCCGAACCAATATATGGTGTCCCCTGAAGCTGAAAATGGATGTGTGGGATGGGCGAACGTCCTGAATTCCCACAAGCCGCCACAACTTGTCCTTTTTTCACCGTATCACCGGCAGCAACTTTGAAACTACCCTTTTTCAGGTGTGATAATTTGGAATAAAGATGGTCTGCATGACGCAGAATAATGGTATTTCCCCAGTTGTGTTCCAGATCTACGTTGCCAATTTCATTCTCTTCCACCTCATCAACGACCTCTTCAACGTATCCATCGGCGGGGGCGATCACCGGTTTGCCGTAGGCATAATAATCATCGCGGATTCTTCCTCCATCGGTATAAGTAAGCCCTTCGTCATCCATGATTTCGAAATCCCAGGCATGACGCCAGTCCCCCTGATGGGTAAATTTGCCGTTATGACTCTGTGTCACTTTCCACTCACCCCAGAATGGTAAAATAAACGGGAAATAAAGAGACTTCCCGAAGCGTGTCTTGTAGTTGACATGGGAGTAAAGGTTTTTCTCAGGAGAAAATTGCTGATATGATACTAGTTCAGGTTTGGTAAAAAATCGTTCACGAAACTTCAATGTGTACAGGAATATCAATACGACCATGTTGAAAGGCAGCGAATAAACCGACAACTGAAAGATTGAAAATATAGCCTGGGTACTGGTCAGAATGATAGAAATCAGCGGTGTTAACATGATGACCCATAAGAATGACCATTTTGAGGGGATGATGAAAAAGCCGCCAACGGCAATGGAGGTAAGAATAAAATTGAAGCCGATGAAGCTGTAACTGAGTTCACGGATATCGGCGCCGATAAAGCTGTAATATGCATAGGCCGAAAAGAAACCCACCAGGGAAAGAATAAAGGCAATGCGTGAATAGATCAGCAATCCAATTGCGATGAGCATTCCTGCAAACAGGTGATACTGAAAAAATATCGCTCCCAGTGAGGTAAAATAGAGCCGCACTGATTCAGGAATCCCGAGGTTTGTAAGCCAGTTGTAGGAGGTCACCATGCGATGTCCGCCAAGCATGAACATTTCATTGGTCATATAGATGCCCCGCTCACTCACGTGCAGAGAGGAAAACTGACGTGTGGCCAGGCTTACCAGCCATGTTCCCAATAAAAATGACAGACTGAGAAATGGTAATCCATACTTTCCGATCACCCCTTCAAGCATGAGTGTAAGGAAAAGGGTTAAAAGAGCGGCAAATCCAAGGACAATAAAAAACTGGGTCCCTGGCTGATAATAGACCCCCAGCCCCAGCCCCACCAAAAGACTGTTAAATCCGTAATACCCTTTTTTTATATTGATTGTGTTGAACCCGATGAGATAAGCCATAATGTTGGTGACCATCACTGCTATTACGCCACTTACACCGGCCCAGAAGTCGAAAAATGACACCACGATCAGGATCAGCGAAAACACCCGGCTATTCGAAAAGAATATTTGGGTATAGCTGTTCAGGA
>JBAXFM010000378.1:0-4245 GCA_037139855.1 Bacteroidota bacterium | reverse complement strand
TTCGTAATTCGTAATTATTTAATGGTGTTCCGGTTCAATTGTCGCCAGTCCAAAATAGAGGGCCGACAACAAGGTAAACACATAGGCCTGAATGAAGGCTACAAGCAACTCCAGCAGGTTCATAAAGATCATGAAGGCAACCGAAAAGACAGAAACTCCCAGTCCAAGGGCAGCATTCATCGCACCAAAGATGAAGATCAGACTCACAAAACCCAGGGCGATGATGTGTCCGGCGGTAATGTTTGCAAAAAGACGGATCATCAATACAAAAGGTTTGGTGATAATTCCGATAATTTCAACAACCGGCATGAGTGGAACCGGAAACTTCAGCCACCAGGGAACCCCGGGAGTATTGATGATATCCACCCAATAGTGTTTGTTCCCGCTTATCGTGGTGATGATGAACGTGAAAATCGCCATAACCAGCGTAACGGCAATATTACCCGTCACATTGGCTCCTCCCGGGAAGAATGGAATCAAGCCGAAAAGGTTGTTGAAAAAGATGAAAAAGAATATTGTCAGCAAAAAGGGCATGTACTTTTCATGATTTTTTTCACCGATGGAACTTTTCGCAATATCATCGCGGACAAAAACAATCAATGGCTCAAGCAGCGATTGCAATCCGCTGGGCGCTTTCCCCCTGTTGCGGGTGTAGGATCTTGCAACGGAAACAAAAATCAGGATCAGCAAAAAGGTACTGATTAAAATGGCAAGGACAATTTTGGTGATGGAGAAATCATACACTTTCGGACTGCCCGGCATGGAAGCCTGGGTTTCGTCCTCACGCACAATTTTCCCCTTATGGGGTCCTTCCGGCTCTAGTTTAAATCCATTGTAACTGTGGGTTTCATTGTGGAAACGGCTTGAACAAAAACTGTACAGTTTGCCGTCGTACAAAAGGATGATCGGGAGGGGGATCGTAAGGTGCAGACTGCCTATTTCGGCCACATGCCATTCGTGGTTGTCAACCACATGTTCCAATATCATTTCACCGGCATTGAATTTGCCTTCTGATTTGCTCTCCGGCTTGCCATTCTGCTCAACAGCACTGTCATTTAATGCAACATGGGTGGGTTGGTCCTGCACAAACGCAAACGTCCTGCTGATAAACAGAATCCCCAAAATGAGGTTGATGACCAAAAAACGAGAAACGTGCATGGTTGAAGTATAATCAGTGCAAAAATATAAAATAATATTGAATTGAAAAATTGTGCGTTGTAACCAAACAAGAAATTCTTCGTCTTAATGCCTCGGTTACAGTTAAAATTACTACTTTTGAACCCTAATAAAACCCCTTGAAAATGCAAGCGTATCGTTTTAAGTTCTGGTTTACAGCCTGTTTATTTATTGCTTTTTTGGGAATTTCAGGTACCGGACATTCTCAAAAGATCTGGACCCTGGAAGACTGCATCAACTATGCCCTGGAAAACAATCTCGACATCAGCAAGCAACTGTTAACGGTAGAAAGCAATAAGGATGCCTTGTTGCAAAGTGGCCTTAATATGCTGCCAAATCTCAATGCCAACGGCACCAATGTCTGGAATTTCGGTCAAACAATCGACCAGTATACCAACACCTTTGCCACAAACACCGTTCGTTCCAACAATTTTTACATCCAGAGCAATGTTACACTTTTCGGAGGACTCCAAAAGTTGAACACTTTTAAGCAAAATAAGATTAACCTGATGGCCAGCCAATACGATGTGGATGTTATCAAAAATAGCATTTCTCTTACTGCTGCCGGGTATTATCTCGACATTTTGTTCAACCTGGAGTTGCTGGATGTGGCAAAGGAACAGCTCAGGATTACCACATCACAATCAGAACGGATTGAGAAAATGGTTGCTGCGGGCTCTTCTGCCAAGGGAGACCTGCTGAATATCCTGGCACAGAAAGCCACGGAACAACTCAATGTGGTAGACGCCCAAAACCGGCTGTATATTTCTTACATCTCCCTGCAACAGGTTATTAACCTGCCGGTATCGAGCGACTTCACCATTGAAAAACCGTTGCTCAAAGCTGTTCAGCCTCCCAAAGAAAAAATTACGGTCGATGTGATCTTTGATCATGCCATGAAAACACGGCCCGAGATCAAAAGCGCCGAACTCCGTGTGGAAAGCGCCCAAAAAAGACTCGCCATCGCACGGGGTTATGTTCAACCTACATTATCCCTGAGCGGTTCCTGGGGAACCGGGTATTCGGGCGTTGCACAGGAAATCGATCCAAACGTTCCACGCAAAATCAGTTTTGATTCTGTCGGCTTTACCAAAACATCCCGTGAAGCAGTCATTGTCGGTCAGGTTGACTACAGTTACCGTACAAAAGCCTTCACTGACCAGCTCAGAGATAACAGCAATCAGTCGGTCGGGTTTTACCTGAATATTCCGATTTTCAACGGATGGTCCGGTCGTACAGCAATCAGTCAGGCAAAAATTCAAAAATCACAAGTCGAACTTGATCTGGGAATCAAAACCCGCGACCTGCGCAAACTTATCGAGCAAGCTTACGCCGATGCATCATCGGCCCTGCAGAAATATTCTGCCTCAGAGGAAAAAGTCAGCGCACAGACAGAAGCGTTCAAATATGCCCAACAGAAATTCGATGTTGGCGTTATGACCTCGTTCGATTACAACAACACCAAAAAAGACCTTACCCTTGCCCAGTCGCAGTTACTACAGGCAAAATATGATTTTATTTTTAAAACGACCATTCTCGAATTCTACATGGGGAACCCCATTAAGATCGACCGTGAATAACCAATAACACTTTTTTCAATGACCAGTAAGATTTCTAAAAAGAAAATGTGGATCATTATTGCCATTGTGGCAGTAGTAGCCGCTATTGTAATTGCAGCAGTTCTCAAAGGCAAAGGAAGCGACGCAATTAAAGTTGCCACTGAAAAAGTGGTGAAACGCACAATCATCCAAACGGTTTCCTCCAACGGAAAGATCCAGCCCGAAAAGGATATCAAGATCAGCCCTTACATTTCCGGTGAGGTGGTTGAATTGTATGTGAAAGAGGGTTACCAGGTAAAAAAAGGCGATCTGCTCGCTAAAATCGATCCGGAAATCTATATTTCCCAGTTCGATCAGAGTGAAGCTGCGGTAAATACTCAGAAAGCCAACCTGGCCAATTCAAAGGCCCGGCTTGCACAGCTTAAAGCACAGTTTGAAAATGCAAAGCTAACCTTCGACCGCCAGGACAAATTATTTCAGCAAAATGTGATTTCAAAGGCTGAATATGATCAGTCAAAGTCGGCATTTCAGGTAGCCCAGGCCCAGGTTACCGCAGGGGAAGAAGATATCAAGGCCTCCGAGTTCATGGTTAAAAATTCCGAAGCATCCCTGAAGAGATCAAGGGAAGATCTGACCCGTACCGCGATATTCGCGCCAAATGATGGCACAGTATCCAAGCTGAGTGTTTTGCAGGGAGAAAGGGTTACCGGCGCTTCTCAGTTCTCCAGCGGTACAGAAATCATGCGCATTGCAAACCTTAATGAAATGGAAGCCCAGGTGCAGGTCAACGAAAATGACATTGTTCGTGTAAGCATGGGCGACACGGCCTTGATTGAAGTGGATGCCTATCTGAACCGGAAGTTCAAGGGAATTGTAACTGAAATCGCTACCTCTGCCAATACCACCGGCGTCAGTGTTGACCAGGTAACCAACTTCAATGTGAAAATTCACCTGGTGAAAGACTCATATAAAGACCTCCTGGTGGGCAAGGAAATCAACTATTCGCCTTTCCGCCCGGGAATGTCTTGTACGGTTGATATTCAAACAGAAATTGCAGAAAATATCATCACAGTCCCGATCCAGGCGGTAACCACCCGGATTGCCAAAGACAGCCTCGACAAACTCAATGAAAAAAAGAAAAACTCCCATAAAGAAACCGACGAACAGGAGGTTGAAGTTGTTACCACTGCCAAGAAGAACGACAAAATACAGGAGTGTATTTTTATCCTGAGTGATGGCACTGCAAAAAAGGTGGATGTGAAAACCGGCATCCAGGATAATACCTATATCCAAATCATGTCGGGGTTGAAAGCGGGCGATGAGATTATCACAGCTCCATACAGCGCCGTATCGAAACTCCTCAAGGACGGGGACAAGGTAAAAAAAGTTGACAAAAAAGACTTGTTTACCAAGGAGAAAGAAAAATAGTGCATGGCACTGATCCTATGCCTTGAAACCGCCACGGAAGTGTGTTCCGTGGCCCTTTACCGGGATGAAATACTACTGGGAA
>JBAXFM010000377.1:0-4246 GCA_037139855.1 Bacteroidota bacterium | reverse complement strand
CCATCGATATCAGTTCATGGGGAAATAACCGTGTCATGGTCGGACAGCCGCTGGGCGTTTTCTGGGGATACAATTCGCTTGGGGTGGATCCATCAACCGGCGATCTGGTGTTTGAAGACCTCAATGGCGATGGAAAAATCACTGCGGAGGACATGACGGTAATCGGGAACCCACAGCCAAAATACAGCGGAGGTTTAACGAATGTATTTACCTATAAACGTTTTGAGCTTAATGTTTTCCTCTATTTTGTTTACGGAAATGACATTTATAACGGAGAAAGAATGTATATAGAGTCAATGAAAGGTCCTGACAACCAATTACTGACCATCCTCGACCGCTGGAAAAAACCGGGTGACATGACGAGCATTCCCCGGGCTACAGAAAATGATCCAAACAACAACAACCGCAATAGTTCCCGATTTGTTGAGGACGGATCGTACCTGAGAATTAAAAATATTACCCTGACTTATAATTTTGGGCCCAAATTATGTGAAAAACTGCACCTGCGGTTTGCCAAGGTTTTTGCAACCATCAGCAACCTCTACACATTTACGAATTACAGCGGCATGGATCCCGAAGTTAATTATGCCGGCAGCAGCAGTGTAAGGCTGGGAACCGATTTCTTTACAGCGCCCCAGCCACGCGGTTACAATTTTGGTTTATCAGTGGGATTTTAATTTTAATCAAGAGACTTATGAAAAACATCAACACATATAAACAGACATTGTTCATCTTTGCCCTGGGGATATCCCTTGCAATGTCATCCTGTGAATTGCTTAATCCACAACCGACAGATACCATCACCTCTGAAGAAGCCATCAAAGATCAGAACGGGGTGAATAAAGCCATTATCGGATCCTACAGCGCTTTACAATTCAGCTCTTACTATGGCCGGAACTATATCGTGATGGGAGATATTTCGACCAATAACCTGATATGGACCGGAACAAGTCCCGATTATAACCAGATCAACAACAATTCCATCCTTGCTGATAACCTTATCGTTCGCGACATCTGGTCGACTATATACGATGGAATAAACCGGGTGAACAATGTGCTCGCCAAATTGCCAGACATCGCCATGAGCGGAGACAGCAAGGATATCGCATATGGGGAATGCTATTTCCTGCGTGGATTGCATCATTACAATCTTGTCAGGTTGTGGGGTGCCGTACCGGTCAAAACCAAACCCACTACAGGGAATCTCGCTGATCTCCAGGTTTCCCGTGATGCTGTTGAGGTGGTTTATGCCCAGGTGATTTCCGACCTGACCCAGGCCGAGTCAAAACTGCCTGATGACAATGTTGCGGGAAGAGCCACCAAAGCTACAGCCAGGGCACTTTTGGCAAAGGTATATCTTAACCGGTATAACATCTTCAAAGAATCCGCTGATATCGACAACGCCATTGTATATTCAACGCAAGTGATCAACGACCCTCAATTTACACTGCTGAGTAACTATAACAACCTGTTTACCCCCGAGGCCAATAGTGAGTCCATCTTTGAGGTGACCTTTAACCCCCAGGATCCCAATTCCCTGGCAGTTTATTATTTTACAAAAATCCTGGCTGGCAGGTATGAATTCGCACCAACCGATACACTGATAAATTCCTACGACACCAGCGACCATAGAAAATCCGCCTCCGTGGCATTTGACACCGTCGGATCGCCCTATGGCTATAAATACCGGGATATGGTTACAAGTTCCGACCGGGTTTATGTTATCAGACTCGCAGAAATGTACCTGATCCGCGCGGAAGCCAACAACTATAAACAAGCAGACATTGCTGTAATTCAAGCCGATGTAAATGTCATCCGCAAACGCGCAGGGTTGACCGACACCGATGCCAGCACCCATACCGCACTCTTTCTGGCCATCGAAAACGAACGAAAACATGAGTTTGCTTTTGAAGGTCAGCGATGGTTTGACCTCACCCGTACCGACAGAGCCCTTTTTGTACTGCCAAACGTTACCTCGAAAAATCAGTACCTTTTTCCGATCCCGCAGTCTGAATTACAAACAAACACCAATCCCGGTATGGTCCAAAATCCGGGTTATTAACAAATTTTCACAAGTTAAAGTGCAGATTATCGCAGACAATTGATTTTTTCTCTTCGAAATTCTGCGAATAAAATCTGTAGGAAATAATTGTCCGTCAAATCAGGTAGAAAACCAGATTAAAATATAAGCTAAACCGAAAATATTAATATCATGAAAGCCATCAAATCATTACCGGGATTAATCTTAATCGGAATCATGATCTTCCTCTCCGGATGTAAAAAAGAAGAACAACCTATTCCTCCGGCCAGCACCCAGGCCGATTTCACATACACGATTTCAAACAACGGGTATGCTCCGTGCGATATCACCATCACCAATACCTCCATTCTGGCGAAAGGATATTTTTGGGACTTTGGCAACGGAAAAACCTCTGTGGAAGCCAACCCGGTTGTAACCTATGATTCTGCCGGCATTTTTCAGATAACACTCACCTGTACTGCCGAAAACAATGTATATTACAACAAGACCCAAAAAACTGTTGGAATTATTGTTAAAAGCCCGGAAGCACCCTCTGTAAATGTCCTGTATTTTGCTGACCGCGCTGCCGGTAAAGTAAAATTTGTAATTCTGAATGAACAATCTCCTGTCATCCAGGAGTTCACTGAGGGTGGACTTGGTCAGGTTTATGGTATTGCCGTTGACACATTGCATCGCAAGGTCTATATAACCGATTATAGCGGGGGTTCGATCTTCATGGCAAATGTTGACGGGACGGGCATGACCAAAATTGTGACCACCGATCTGGCAATCGACGGACCCTATGGCATTGTTGTCGTTGCTGACAAAATTTACTGGACCATGCAGGATGCCATTTACAGTGCAGGCCTTGATGGATCAAATCCCGCCATCGCAATCAGCTTTGGTGGAAATGTTCCAAAGTTGCCATTGGATATGAAGTTCGATTATGCACACAACAAGTTCTACTTCGTCAACGATCGTTATTCTGTCGCCAATGGAGGAGGTTTATGGTCGGTGAATCTCGACGGATCGGCGCTTACGAATATTATTCCTGACCTGGATGGATCGGCGCTTGACATCGACATTCCCAACAACAAGCTATATTTTGCTGCCTATGCAGTGGCCGGCACATCAATCTCCGAAGACGGATTTTACTCAAGCAACCTGGACGGAACCAACATTCAGAAATTCGGCAATTTCGGGGCCAAGGCAAGCTGGGGCATTGCCCACAACCCACAATCCGGCAAACTCTATTTCGGCATTCGCGCTACTGCCAGTGGTCCCGATGGAAAAATCATCCAGGCCAACCTGGATGGCGGAACACAATCAGATTTTATCACCGCTATCAATCCGTATGCATTAACGTTTGCCAAAGTAAAGTTGTGATCAAACATATTTCAAATAGAAAAATGCAATAAATTCGCACATTCTCTCTTCACTTTTAACAAGCATGATAATGCAAAAGATAAAGCTTCCGCACACGTTAATTATTGTTTCCATTATCCTGATCCTGTTTTTGATTCTTACCTGGATCATCCCGGCCGGTCAGTTTGACCGTCACGAGTATAATGGCCGCCAGGTCGTGGTTCCGGGAACTTACCACCTGGTTGACCCGCAGCCGCAAGGATTTACGGAGTTGTTCACAGCGCCCATCAAGGGCATGATGTCGGCCTCCCAGATCATTGCTCTCGTATTGCTGATTGGTGGCGCTTTTGGGATCGTCAGTAAAACAGGAGCGATTAATGCAGGGTTGGCATGGGTTGTGGAAGCCACCCGTAAAAATCCGGCAATTAAACGATTCATCATTCCCATCATTATGGTCCTTTTTTCAATAGCCGGCGCTTCATTTGGCATGGCCGAAGAGGTGATGGTCTTTATCCTCATAACCGTACCACTGTTTATTGCCATGGGGTATGATTCACTTACCGGGGTTGCCGTTCCATTTATCGGGGCCGCATCAGGATTCGCCGGCGCCTTTAGCAATCCGTTCACCATCGGTATCGCCCAGGGAATCTCTGAGATCCCTATTTTCAGCGGTTGGGAATACCGCTTAGTCGTGTGGCTTGTACTCATGACTGCCGCCATCATCTTTGTCATGCTCTATGCCAGGAGGATCGAAAAGAACCCGGAACGCAGCCTGGTATATGAGATTGACCGAAAAAGAGATCATGCAACCTATCATTCTGCCGAAGATCTTACGTTAACCCTGAAAAGGAAACTGGTACT
>JBAXFM010000376.1:0-4286 GCA_037139855.1 Bacteroidota bacterium | reverse complement strand
GGCTGTATCCGACGCCGGTGAAGAAGCCCAATACCGGTGAACCGTTCCAAGAAGGAATGCACCGGTCGTACCGGGCGAGAGATTATAGTTGCAATAGACATTCACCCGGTCATCCCCGGTTGGGGCGCCGTTGTCCCGGTACATCCAGAAATGAACTTCATACTGATCGGAAGGCAGGGCCAGCGGAGGTGTTGCCATGATGCCGGTCGTACCGGCGCCATAATCCCATGAAGCGAAACGGGCCATTGCCGCCCCCGAATGCGGAGTACATACAGGAGAAACCCCTGCAGTTTGCCGGTTCCAGGTACCAGGCGTACCGGGTCCGGCGGTGTTGAAATTGGTCCAGCAGCCAGGGACAAAGGTCGTTCCGTCGAAACTTTCGGTAAACGGGAAGGTGGTGATCGCAGTGCAAGCAGTAAAGGTGAAAGTCAACCCAACCGAAGGTAATACCGTTGAAGAAAACGGGCACGTGACCGCGTTTGTGCCACCGGCAGTGGTCGCAGACCAATTGGTGGTGGTGGTTCTGTTGTTGTAATCCGCATTGGTCGACCCTCTTAAGCCAACCTGGAAATTGGTCGTTGCTGCCGATCCTGTGATGGTTCCTCCGTAAACAAACCTGATGGTCCCGGTGGAGGGATTCATGCGAAGCTGAAAACTGAGTCTCTGACCGGAAAATGCTGCACCAAATCTTTTAACATCCTGCCACTGCACCACAATTTCACCGGCATCATTGGTGTTATACGAAATTTTCGGGGATCCGGATTCGGCATACGTCAAACGTCCGCAAAAAGGTGCCAGCGCCCTGTCATAGGTCCCGGTTCCGGAAATGGCGGTATAATAGCCCAATGTGGGGGCTGCAGTCGTCCCCAGCGTGATATACCCGTTTGAGGTCACATACATGTTGGTATAGGTGGACCAGGCCATTGTGAACGCCGGTATCGGAATCGATGTTGAGATGTTTTCATTAAAAACATCCGCCCACAGGATGGTTTCCGCTGCCAGGGGGGTGTAGGTGCCGGTGGAGCTGGCAAACCCATAGATGCTCACTTGTGCCCATGAGCTAACGGTACATGATATAAATACCAACACAAAAAGCAAATACTTTTTCATCAGAAACTTTTTAAGTTCAGGCAAAAATAGACCGGGAAACCTGCTCTTACACTATCCCTGCAGATAGTTTTCGCATCAATGGGGGAAGGATAATCACTTTTTCAATGCTTTGGCAACGAGTGCTGCCTTCGAATTTACATTCAGCAAATCATAGATGTTCTTAACGTGATAACGCACCGTCGCTTTGGTAATGAACAATTTTCCGCCGATGGCCTGAAAATTCAACCCCTCTACGATCAATTCCAGGATTTCACGCTGGCGTTCGCTTAGCTGGCTGAGTTCACTTCCTGCCTTTTTGGTCACATTATTCCTGAACAGTGCAAGCGCTTTCTGCGCTATGGCCGGGGTCATGGTAGCGCCGCCATTATAAACTTCTTCGATCGCTTCGAGCAAACGCGACGGGGTTGTTTTTTTAATCAGGTAACCCGACGCCCCGTTCATCACCGCTTCAAAAATCTTATCATCATCCTCAAACACGGTTTGCATGATGATCTTAATCCCGGGATAATTTTGTTTGATTATTTTCAAAGCTTCCAGCCCCGACATGCCAGGCATTTCAATGTCCATGAGGACAACATCGGGTTGTGACTGATTGATCTTATGTTTCAGATCGCTGCAATCATGAAATGCCCCGGTGCAGATAAAATTTTCGCTGGCATGAATCAGGTGAAACAACCCCTCACACAACAGATAATTATCCTCAAATACTGCAACTTTTATGGGCATGGTAAATAACAGAAAGTAAACTGCAAAAGTAACGTACTTTGATTTTTTTCAACTATCTCATGAGATAGTATTGAACTTTATTTTTAGTTTCAATTCAACGGTTGTGCCCTTGCCGATCGTCGAGTTGATCCTGAATTCACCTTTAATCTCCCCGGCACGCAGGTTCATGTTGCGTAAACCGTTCCCTCCCATTCGGGGAAGAACTTCAACTTGTTTTGATGTATCAAATCCGACCCCGTTATCAACGATGCGGAGTGAGAGAAAATTTTCCGCCAGGCTTACCCTGATTTTCACCTCTGTTGCATCAGCGTATTTAATTGCATTGTTCAATGCTTCCTTGAAAATCAGGTAAAAGTTTTTGCGCTCATTCATGCCCAGTGAAATCATTCTGCAATTTTCATCCACCTCAAATTTCAGCTGCATGTTTTTCCCTTCTCCCAGTTCGCTGGTGAAACTTCTCATGCGCATTAAAACACTTTCAAACTTATCATTCATCGGATTTACGGTCCATACAATGTCATTGATCTGGTCAATCATGTTGCGGGATGAACTGCCAATGATCTCCATAAATTTTTCCCGCTGATCCGCCCCCGTGTTTTTCATTTTTGCCATCTCGCTGTAAATGGAAATGCTGTTCAGCGTTGACCCGATATCATCATGCAGGTCGCGTGAAATGCGTTCGCGCACAGCCACCATGGCCCTGTGGTTTCGCTTCCGGTAATCGTACATGATGTAAACTACCGAGGCTGCCGCCATCGTTAATATTAAAACAAACCACCATGTAAAATAAAAAGGAGCATCAATGATGAATAAAGCAATTGTCACAGGACTACTATAGCTGCCGTCGGTATTGTTTGTTCTGACATTAAACCGGTAAGTACCCGGGTACAAATTCGTATAATTTACAAATCTTCGTTTCCCGCTTGGATTCCAATTTCTTTCCAGCCCTTCAAGTTGATATTCAAACTTCAGCTTACCTCCTTCTGAAAAATTTATGCAGGAAAATTCGATGTTGACATTGTTTTCAGAATAATCCAACTGCAAAATCCCTGTGAAATCGTGATGAATGTCGTTCCCGTTGACCTGGAATTTTTTAAGGTAAATCCGGGATCGTTTATCGGCAAGGTCAGCATGAACAATCGTATCGGGATTAAAATAAATGATGCAATGGGCAGTACAGGCATATAAAAGGTTCGAGGCTGAATCGTAAACAAACTTCCTGATAAAACTGGTTTCCGGCAACCCGTCTTCCTGTGAATAACTGGTAAATTTCCCTGTTCTCGAATCGAATTGTGAAATTCCGTTGTCTGTTGATATCCATAAATTATGATGCCTTTTAAACAGGGAAACCAGATAGTTGCTGATCATTCCATCTTCCGTCGTAAAGTTTTGCTGACGGTTGGTTTTCCAGTTATAGGAGATCAGCCCGTGACCTGACCCGGAGGCAATCCAGACCGAATTGCCATGATCAGGCAATAGATCGTTCACAGATTCAGATAAATATTCCTCCGGGGATTTCACTCTGGGAAGTCTTGTAAACGAATTGTCTGATCTTGACCACCTTAAAAATCCCAACGACCAATTGGTCGAGATCCAGACATTTCCCTGGGTATCCTCCTGGATGCGGTTGATCTTCATCAGGGGAAAACCACCGTTGTCATGATTGAATTTTTCTAACCGGTATCTTGAATTGACTACATATATGCAATGCACAAATTTGGGTTCCGCCTCGTAACTCATCCAGTAATCCTTGTGCGAGTCCTGATAAAAAGCAAGACAGATTCCTATATTTAAACCGGCAAAATCTGAGGGTGGCATTTCCATCCTGTTTTTGTTTAAATTATAGATGCGCAATCCGTAGTAAGAAGTCACCCAGATGTTATTCTCCCTATCAATAAAAACTTTTCCAAAAAAATTAGCCCTGGGATTTTTGGCATTTTTGATTACATAATGTTTTCTTTCATGGGTTTTCATATTATATGCATAGACCCCTTCATTTTCAGTGCCTATAATTAACCATTCCGATTGATATACTGCAAAATGCTTTATTTCAATGGGTGGTCCGTCAGGTTTTTCTTTAATCTCTTCCGAGAAAAACCCAAACAGCTTTTTGTTCAAATCACTTTTACAGAGACCGATGCCTGTCGCCAGCCATAAGGTACTGTCCCTATCAATGAACATAGCGCGAATGTCATCATCCGGAATTGAGAACGGATTGTTTTTATGATGTGTCAGTACAACATAGGTTTCATCAACGGTGTTGAAGATGATCAAGCCATCGCCGGTACCACATAACAGATACTGACGGTGAGGCAAGATACTGGTTATAATATTCCTTTCGTTGATGTCGAAAGTACCACGGCTGGCAAACCGAAAACGTTTCAATGCCATATGGTTCAAATCATACCGGTAAAGGCCCATTCCCCAGGGGGAGTACCAAAGTATAGATT
>JBAXFM010000375.1:0-4305 GCA_037139855.1 Bacteroidota bacterium | reverse complement strand
AAAAAAGTTAATTGTAATGGTTTTGGCAATTTGCGTATTTGGGTTTAGTTTATTCCAAAATGCCTTTAGTTGCAGTATGTTTAAAGTAACCATGCATGGTAAAACGATGGTTGGTAATAATGAAGACTATTGGAATCCCAATACCCGAATTTGGTTTGAACAAGGGAAAAACGGTGAATATGGAGCCGCATATGTGGGATTTGATGATTTTTATCCACAAGGCGGAATGAATCAGGCTGGTCTTGTATTTGATGGATTTAGCGAGGATTATAAAGCGATCAGTGATACTTTAGGGAAGAAGAGCCTTGGGATGGATTTTTTAAAGGAGATTCTGAAAAAGTGCGCTACTGTTGATGAGGTGAAAAAGTATTTGAGTCAGCATAATTTATCCGGGCTGGAAACATCCATGTTTTTATTTGTTGATAAAACAGGCAAATATCTTGTTGTCGAAGGTGATTCTCTTATCATAGGCAACAAGCCATCCTATGTTCTCTCAAATTTCTATCCTTCTCAGGTAAAAGATGAGCGTGAAATTGATATTCCATTTTATCAAAAAGGCAGAAGATTATTAGAAAATCACAGGGACACAAGCATTAATTTCTGCTCTTCTGTCATGGATACCATGCACCAGGAAAAAGTGTGGGGTGGTGGCACCATGTACACAACCGTTTATGATTTGAATACGGGCACCATCTATTTGTATTTCTTTCGTGATTACACACATGTTGTAAAATACAGTTTAGATCACGAACTTAAAAAGAGTGATTACAGCCTGATTATTCCTGAACTATTTCCGGAAAATAAAAAAGGGCATGAGTTTGTCTATAATTACAACGAGATCAGCAATGAGATAGACTTATTCAAAGATAATGATCTGTTAAATGATTCTATACGTTATAAATATGTGACAAGCACCATTTTCAGAAAGGATGTAAGGTTAATCAGGACTTTTACAGATAAGATGAATGAAATTGGCGAAATGTGGATGGACAAGCAGAATTACACCGCTGCCATCCGTGTTTTTCAATTCTATGTAAAAGTGTCGCCTCAATCCTGGAATGCATATAATCTGCTGGCTGATGCATATATGCGTAACAAACAGCATGAACCGGCATTGACAAATTTTGAAAAATCTGTAGCATTGAATCCCGATAATATCCATGGGAAACAGCAAATAGAACAATTGAAAAAACAGTAATATGGCATCTGAACAAAAAAATAAGAAGAAGGAAAAGTGAGCATTGTTTTTTATCCTGGTAAATAGTGAATCCAAAATATAACCCGTTATGAATCAAATGATTTTTAAAAAAGAAAACGCACCAGAATTTGAAAAGCAAGGTGTGAAAATGAGAGTGTACAATACCAAAGAACAGTGTCCTGAAGCATCGGTTGTTTATCAGGATACCCAGCATGGTCATTTTGAAGAATTCTACCATACCAAAAGCAATTTTATTTTCTATGTCATTGAGGGTGCTGGAACCTGGTTCATTGAAGATGTTCCACATGAGGTTTGTGCTGGTGACGTTGTGATTATTCCGCCAAATACACGGTTCTATTATAAAGGATGTCTTAAACAGGTTTGTATTACATCACCATCATGGGAGCCTGAATTTGAGCATCATGTCAGGGATATTATTGTTTGACGAATTAATTAAAAGTAATATGCAACAAGGAAAAATCAAAGTTGGAGTAGTTCAGGCCACGCCAGCACTATTTGACATCGAAAAGACAATAGAAATTATTATTTCCTGGATAGAAAAAGGGGCTAATGAAGGTTGTGAATTGCTCTTATTTCCTGAATCTTTTATTCCATGTTATCCAAGAGGTTTTAATTTTGATGCAATCATCGGCAGACGGACAGAAAAAAGTAGAAATCTTTGGTTAGATTATTGGAACAATAGTATCGAAACTTCATCTGAACATATAGAAAAAATCGGTAACGCCATAAAGAGAGCAAACCTTTTTGTGGCATTGGGCGTTACCGAAAAAGAAAGTATTGGAGGTTCATTATATTGTTCTTTACTTTATTTTGACAACAACGGGAACCTGATAGGCAAACATAGAAAACTAAAGCCAACAGGACTTGAACGCTATATTTGGGCAGAAAGTGACGGTAGTACTTTGGTTAGTTTTGATACGCAAATCGGGAAAATTGGCGGACTTATCTGTTGGGAAAATTACATGCCACATGCCCGCATGGCAATGTATAATCAAGGTGTAGAAATTTACCTTGCACCTACTGCTGATTCAAGGGAAGCATGGCAAAATACGATGCAGCATATTGCGTTGGAAGGCAGATGTTTTGTATTGGCATCAAATCAATTTGTCGAAAAATCGGATTATCCCGAAAAATACTTGGAAGATTTAAAAGACGAACCAGAAATAATGTGTGCTGGCGGAAGTGTTATTATTTCTCCAATGGGAGAAGTTTTAGCAGGCCCGCTTTGGAATAAAGAAGGTTTATTGATGGCAGAATTAGATTTTTCAGTTTTAGCAAAAAGTAAATTAGACTTTGATGTAGTGGGACACTATTCTCGAAAAGATGTATTTAAATTTGAAGTTACTAACCAACCTGATATATTGAAAGTTCGGTAAAATTATTCATCGGTGGACAAAAATAGAACAATTGAAAAAACAGTAATATGGCATCAGATCAGAGTTTCGTTGAATTCATCGTAGACCAAATTGAAAATGTTGGTCTGATCACCTTTAAGAAGATGTTCGGGGAGTATGCCCTATACTGTGAAGGAAAGGTCGTTGCACTGGTGTGCGATAATCAGCTCTTTATAAAGCCAACTGAAGGTGGCAGGGCATTTATCGGACATGTGGTCGAAGCTCCACCTTTCACAGGAGCAAAACTTAGTTTTCTTATTGATGATAGAATTGAGGATAGACAGTGGATAAGTAATTTGATCAGGATCACGTATGAAGAACTGCCTGAACAGAAAATAAAGAAGAAGAAAAAGTGAGCAACAGTTTTTACAATGGTGCATAGTGAATCCAAAATATTACCCGATATGAATCAGATAAATTTTAAAGAAATAGAAGAAAAGGATTTCCCCGAAGTGAAAAAAATATATGACTGGTATATTGAGAACTCAATAGCAACTTTTCATACAGAACCAATTCAGATTGAACAGTTGAAAGAATTTATTTATATCAATCACCCACTTTACCAGGCATATCTTATTGATCTAAAAAATGAAATTATCGGCTATTGTTTCCTGACCAACTACAAAAAAAGACAAGCCTATGATAGGACTGCGGAGATTTCAATCTATCTGAAGTCTGAATTTTGCCACCAGGGCATCGGAAAAATTGCACTGAGCCATTTGGAAGAAAAAGCAAAAGAAAATGGATTGAAGAACCTGATTGGAATAATTGCAGGGGACAATGAACAAAGCATCAATCTCTTTGAGAAATCAGGATTCACTCAATGTGCCCATTTTAAAAATGTAGGTGAAAAATTTAATCGAATACTTGATGTGTTCGCTTTTCAAAAGGAGATATAGAATTTCATGATCATTCCAATAGTCAACCAACATGATATAAACCACCTCCTTAAATCTGATGAGATTTTTGTAACGATCCACAACCTTTACGGATCACCACCTAACTGGAGCAGACCTCAGGGATTCATCACCCTATCCAAAATCATCCTGGAGCAACAGGTGAGTCTGCAATCAGCCCATGCCCATTTCAATAAGCTCAATTCTTTCTTGCCTGAATTTACGCCACAGGAAATTCTGAAACTTTCAGATGTTGAAATGCGGCAGTGCCAGATCAGCAAACAAAAATCCAGTTATCTGAGGGCATTATCAGCCGCCATGCTGGATCATAAACTTTACCTGGATGAATTGCCTAAGTTTCCTGTTCACGTTATCAGGGAGCAGCTAAAGAGTGTTAAGGGTATTGGTGACTGGACGGCAGATATTTATTTGATGTTCTGTTTACAGGCTAAAGATGTTTTTCCAGTTGGTGATATTGCAGTGGTCCATACTATCAGGGAACTGACTGGTGCTGTATCAAAAAATGAAATCATCGAATATTCCGAAAAATGGAAACCGTACCGATCACTTGCCACTTATTTCCTTTGGCACTATTATCTTGCGAAGAGGAATCGGAATACGTTTTTGTAAAAAAAGTTATAAAAAAAATGGCATCACTAAATTTCAGATAGCAACCAAAGAATAAGTGTAAGCATATGGAGCCAAGGATAGAAATATTATTTGAGAAGAAATTAGTTGGAAAACGAATGGATATGACCTTTTCGGACAATAAAACATTCGAACTTTGGAATGCTTT
>JBAXFM010000374.1:0-4325 GCA_037139855.1 Bacteroidota bacterium | reverse complement strand
GAATATCGAATATCGAATAACGAATAACGAATAACGATTTACGAATTACGAATTTGGAAAAACATCCGTTGTAATAAAACAGAATATGGATTCATTATCATGTAAAGATTGTAGGTATTATCTGCCTGTGGATGTCTTCCGGGGAATGTGCAAACTGAGTAAAGATGCCATCGGTCCGGATAACCCAATGTGTGCGAAGTCCGAAAAAATAGCCAAATGCAAATTCTGCACAAACTACAGCCATGAGAAGGATTTTCTTGGCAAATGCATGGGAACATCCCTGGCCTATCCAGACATGATTGGAAGTAAATGTGCTGATTTTCAATGGCTGAATCAAAATTAACGATAGGCCACATTTTCGATATCCAGGGCTTTTCGGTACACGATGGTCCTGGTTGCCGGACTGTGGTCTTTTTAAAAGGATGCTCTCTCGAATGCGACTGGTGCTCCAATCCCGAAGGAATCTCTTTTTCACCCGAACCCCTTTTCCGCGAATCCAAATGCACCCTCGATGCACTGTGTGTGAAAGTGTGTCCGCACGCCGCCATTGACATTTCATCCAACGGTGGCGCCGATGTATTGACCATCAACCGGAATTTTTGTGCAAAGTGCAACACCTATGATTGTGTAAAAGCCTGCTGTTCCGGAGCGCTTTGTCTCGGAGGTTATGAAACTTCAGTTGAAGACGTTTATAAAACAATCAACCGCGACCGTCAATACTGGGGCGGAGGCGGCGGCATCACGCTTACCGGAGGCGAACCCTTTGCTCAGCCTGAATTTACATTTGAACTGCTGACCCGTTGTTATAACGCATTCATCCATACAGCAGTAGAGACCTGCGGCAATGTTCCCTGGGACAATTATGAAAAATCATTGCCTTGCATCGACTGGATCTTCTTCGATTTAAAAACTATGGATGAATCAAAAAGCTACCAAATCATCGGTACCACCAATCACTTGTCCGCTTGTCCACCCGTCCCCCTTATCCTCGAAAACGCCCGCCGCCTGGCCCTTGAATTTCCAGGCCGCCTGATCTTCCGGTTACCGGTTATCCCAGGATTCAATGATGATCTTGAAAACATCAGCAAAACCGCTAATTTCATTCTGTCAACCAACCGTAAAGAGATTAATATTCTTCCCCTGCATCACATGGGACGGGAGAAATACAACCTTCTTGGTAAAAAATATTACACGACCGATTTTAAAATCCCGGATCAAGATGAACTGCATAAAATCGCTCATCAATTCGAATCGATGGGGATCACCTGTTACATTGGCAGTGATACCCCGTTTTAGTTATTTGATAAAAATTTTCATACTGCTGGTACTTCCCTTGTTTAGTTTTTCCGAAGGCACCAGGCAGATTGTACCTTTCGCCGGCAGAAAAGGCACCCTTTGCATTGATAAATCGCGAAACGATTTTGGTTTTTTCGATGCCGCGCCTGAATTCAGGATCAACATTTACATCGCTGATCTGACAGAAAAATTTTATTTCGGGCTAGGCAAGATCACCCAGAATGATTCTCTTGTTCACATCCAATATCAAATAAAGGATCCGGCAGGTAATATTGTCATCGGACCCGATCCTGTCCCTACTTCAGGAGCAGGTTTTATCCAATCCTATACCCAGGCAACCGCTGGTCCTCTCCCCGCCATCGGAGGATACAGCCCCAAGTTGCACACCCCTGCCATTCCCGGCAATTATTCGCTTGAATTTTTTTACCCCCCGGATGCAGGGACCGCTTATACCTATTATAGCTTCATCACCTTTGATTACTTTGATATTACGGTAGTGAACAGCGCTAATCAGCCAATTAATGGCAGGGTTTGGTCGAAAGCATGGCAGTTTAACTGCGGTCCCGTACAGGCTCCGCCCACCGCCAGCCGTTTCTACGGAACCATGTACATTCTTTCCGACGACAGCATTGTAACCAGTTTGAACTGCAATGGTTTTGTGGGAGGAACCTTCTCGATTTCAAGCAACAAGACAGGATGTTCCACCACCGGGAATATTGCGGTTGACCGGCAATCGCGCCCCGGCTTTCATACCTATCCCCAATACAAGGTATTTTTATGCGACCCCGACAGCACCATCTTTCCAACAGGAAAAGCGAAGCCGGGTATCAATCTGCCGATTAACATTACCAACAATTGCGCAAACGGTTCAGTCGACTTAAGCATTCAGGTAACGCAGGACGGGATCCTTGAAATATTGGTTGAAGTTGATCCCAAACCCGGAGCCGACCCCCGCGATGTGAAAATCACGGCCAACGTACTCGCCCATCCGGGAGGCAATGGCTATAACATTATTCACTGGAACGGGAATGACGGTTTGGGAAAACCTGTATCTAATGGCGTATCAGTGAACACCACCGTCAGGTTTATTCATGGCATCACGCATCTTCCCATTTACGATATTGAATACAACGACAACGGGTATGTGGTGGAAGTGGTGAGGCCAGCAGGCACTAAACCAGACATTTACTGGGATGACAGCCTTTTAGGAGACCTGGGGACGGTAAACCTCAATGGCTGCAATGATATCCTGGGATGTCACTTCTGGGATTATGAAACCGGCGATACCAACACCATTAATTCATGGTGGTATGTTGCCAGCTCGACTGCCCCGGTCATCAGTTTCAAGGTCAAGCGGTCGCCGGGGGCACTGGGAACCATCAGTGGCGACCCCTCTTTTTGCGAAGGCGGATCGGTGAGAACCTATACCGTCAGGCGCAATTTGAATGCAACCTCTTACAACTGGGCTTATTCAGGAACAGGAGCCACCTTTGTGAGCAATGATACCACTGCGGTTGTTACTTTCGATCTGACCGCTACATCAGGGAACCTGACGGTGGCAGGATCTAATCCGGAGTGTGGCAATGGTCCGGTATCCACCCTGCCCATCATGTTCTACCCCCCTCCACAGGTTAACCTGGCAAGCTTTGATTCTATTTGTTTCAACGAACCGGCTTTCCAATTATCAGGTGGCTCACCGGCAGGCGGAGAATACCAGATCAACGGTTCGCTGGTGGCAAGTTTTGATCCGGCAGCGCAAGGGCCGGGAAGCCATCAGGTCATTTACCGGTACACGGATACTCATGGCTGTAAAAACGCTGACAGTTCTGATGTAATTGTGAAAACCGGAAGGGCATGTGAAATCGTGATCTGGGTCCCCAACGCTTTTACCCCTGACGGAGATGGGCTGAATGACATTTACATGCCTGTTTCCCTGAATATCCGAGGATACAGTTTGAACATATTCAACCGAAACGGACAGTTAGTATTTACCTCCACATCTCCTGAGATTGGTTGGGATGGAACCTATCATGGCGGCCCATGCCCTGAAGGGAACTACGTTTATAAAATCATATATCAATCATCCCTGGCGCCACCTGAAAATACGACCTTAACCGGAAATATAGTTTTGGTAAGGTAAAATTCAAGGAATCACCAGGGGTGAAATATTTCTGATACTTTTTTAATTGATTGATTGCAATCTTTTTTTTTACAACCTTCTGCAGAACGTTGTTTTGTTGAAAAAAAATCTTCAATTTTGTTGCCAGTTATTCTGCACTCAAACCCACAACATTCAAGGAACTCATGAAAGACACTCCTATCAACTACGATGTTGTTCAACAACATATTCTGGAAAGCAAAATCAGGAACGTTGGCAAGGCAACCATCCGTGAAATCAAGCGGTTGATCAATGGCATTGAGACCGAAACAGGCGAAAAATTTATCCGGATGGAAATGGGGGTCCCCGGTCTCCCGGCCACCGCAATCGGAGTGCAGGCCGAGATTGAAGCCTTGCAGAAGGGGGTGGCCGCAATTTATCCCGACATCGAAGGAACGCCGATTTTAAAAAAGGAGGCTGCACGATTCATTAAATTATTCCTTGATATTGATGTGGATGCAGCAAATTGCCTGCCCACCGTTGGCAGCATGCAGGGTGGATTTGCGGCATTTCTCACTTTTTCAAAAATCCACAGGGAGAAAGACACTACCCTATTCATCGATCCCGGATTCCCGGTTCATCACCAGCAACATAAGGTACTTGGGCTGAAATTCGAGACCTTCGATGTTTACAATTATCGTGGGGATAAACTTCATGATAAGCTGGAAAGCTATTTTTCAAAGGGAAATATTCATTCTGTCCTTTATTCGAATCCCAACAACCCGTCATGGATTTGTTTTACCGATAAAGAACTCAGGATCATTGGCGAACTTGCCACCAAATATGATGTGATCATCATTGAGGACCTGGCCTATTTTGCCATGGATTTCAGAAAGGATTATTCAAAACCCGGCCAGCCGCCTTACCAGCC
>JBAXFM010000373.1:0-4334 GCA_037139855.1 Bacteroidota bacterium | reverse complement strand
ATAATCCGCCTCCTCCCGGCTCATGCCAAGGAATATCTCGAGCGTTTTCCATTCCTCATCACCGGCGACATGCCATCCCGAAGTACAAATTCCCTGAACTTTCTCCTGGCTGGTGCCATCATTGCCATTCATCACTGCAGACCAGGTGTATAGTCTGCCATAAAGCACATTATTCTCAGGATGATCTTCGTAATTGAACCAATATTTGATCGTACAATCCACACCAATATTTCCCACACCAGTCCCGTCAATCATTGCTATGCCATCAGCATAATGTGTTGTATTCATGTTTTCACGCATCCAGCATTGGGTTCCAATCTGGACGGTGGTATATGTATTTCCGTCATAATCACTGATCACCGGGAAACCAGGACAAGGCCGGGATACATCCAATACAATTGAATCATCTTGCTGTGGCTGACACAGCACGGAACCGGGATAAATATCGTGGTGGTAAACAGAAAAACGGACGGAATCTCCGGGAGTGAAGATAAAATCGTCGGAATCAGTTGGCTCTTTAAAAAAGGTTTTTCCGGAAAAATCAGATGATAATGTCGGTTCATCAGCAATACTCACCCCTATTGACTCATCTTTGCATCCTGTCACCTTAAATCCCTGTTTATAACCAGATCCCTCTACTGATAAAATACCTGTCGGGATATATCCGGGCCGAAAACTTATCAACGATGTTCCGGATGGACAATTCAAAGATTTCTTAAAAACTAATTGTCCGGTTAAATCGTATAGCCTTAGGTTGATTTGGGCCAGGGCTGGAAACCTTGAATAAAACATTAGTCTACCCGGGGTGTTGCTGTAAAGGAAAAAGCCGAATCCTGATCCGTGTAATTCTTTAATGCCGTAAATGATCTTCCCCTTAGAAAGATTGATCTCATAGGTCGTTATGGCAGCAGGAAGATCTGTCATCATCACCCGGGTGCCATTCAATATGTTTTCAACAAAAATGGAATCCAGGGAAACGGCTGTTCCCTGGAATTTCGTCGTCAGGGTTACAGTGACATCCTGGGCAATCGCACTGGTTGATAAGATGATGAATAAAAGTAAAAAGTGTCTCGCATTAAACATTTGTAAAGGTTCAGTTTTTCAAAGTGTAATTCAACTCCAATTTTCGATATTGATAACTAAACTCTTTCAACCAGGTCACTCTATGTCGCTTATTCCACGATGATCTTCTTCGTAAATTTCTCTCCGTTCACAATTACCGTGATAAAATAAACACCGGCAGAAAGATGACGCACATCCACGCTGAAATGCTGCAATCCGGCATTCAGGTTTCCTTTGTTCAACGATAACACTGGCTGGCCCATCAGGTTTTTGACCTCTACGAAAACGCTTGTGTTTTGCCTCAGGTTCACCGATACTTTTGCGATATCTTCCACGGGATTGGGATTTAACGAAAGAGAAATGGGATCTTCGTTTTTTTCGTCGGTACCAACATAGCAAAGAATGGATTGAAAGGGGATGGTAAAATCGCTGTCCTTAAAAGAGAAATCAGGAATATACCTGAACGTTGCATCCAGCGAAGCATCCGCAAACCATTGGGTACAGATGGGTATCGTGTATTTGTTGTTATCGGTAAACACAATGGGAGAAGTGCATTGCCAGTAAGCCTCCCGGGCAATGTCACTCAGAAAAGTCACATTCGTTGGTGCATCCACCCCGTTATCAGAGGTAAGCGTACAGTTAGGCCAGCCCAGGTGAATTCCACGGGCAAAAACATCCGGATTCTGATTGTTAGATTCTCCATCGAGGTGGGTGTCATTCCAGGTAACAAACATTTTATTGCCGGTATTGTTTCTTGAGATATAAACGCGGTTGTCACTTGTGTAGGTAGCCCACGTGCCACGGAAGGTCTTCAGTGAGCCCAGGAAAATTCCCTCAAAAGTGTATCCTCTGTCTGGTGAATAAATATCGTAAACGTTGTTAACACTGTCAACTCCGGTAGAAACAGAAAAAGAGCCCGGTGCATATCCGATGACCACACCGATGTGCGGACAGCCCCATTTATCAACACTCAGCGAATGATCGAAGGCAGTGGTATAAGGTATTTCATCGCGGGTGGGTAGCGGAGGAGAAAAGAAGTTTTCAATAAAATAATCGCTGTATTGGTTTTTAACCGCCGAAATGCCATGCGGACCGTCTAAATGAACAGGAATGAGTTCACTCCAGGTCAGACCCCCGTCCGTGGATTTTCGGAGAACCGGGTAATAGGTGGAGTCAAGCAATGGAGTGCCGTTAGGCAGCGAGGTAAGTACTGACATCCAAACAATATTGCCATCCGGTGAAACGGCAATTTTGCAATCAGCAGCAGAGGCATCTTCCAGACAAGGAAAGGCAAGCGTTTTAAAGGTATAATCAAAATCATTTGTAACAGTGTTCCAAACGCCCCGGCCATAGATGATGCTATCCTTGTAGACAGGTGTACCCGATTCAACATTCATATCCCGGTCAACCATGTGGGCAATACCGGTTTTGGAAATGGTAAAGCCATCGGGGATGTAAGTATATGGATGGGCATTGTACCAGCGCAGGTGTTTGGTGGTATCGGCATGGTCGACCAGGTTGGCGGTGCCGTAACTATAGCCGCCAAAGCCGCTCACCGCCAGGTTGGCGAAATTCGGGGCGAAATAAGCCAGGTAGGCATTGGCAAGCGTGGTATTCCCGGCCGGGTTGTATATGGCAGCCGAAGGATACCGGCTGGCATCATAAAAATAGGGTGAAGCGGCCATGGTGGCCGAATGAACCTGGATCTGGGAGGTCCAGTCACTTTGGGTCAGTCCCATGTTGAGGCCAAGGTCCATGCCCAGGTATCCCGACAAACTTGGCGGGGTGGCTCCGGGTCCCATCCGGTGAAAGTTGGCTACCACATTCAAATCATCGTCGGCCCAGAGCATGGTTCGGGTTCCGCCGGAATATCCCAGCACATTGGCCGAAGTACCCAGGTCGAGTACCGTGACGATATTAGAATTATCAGGGCTTTTCAACCCCCGGTGTCTGGATACGACAGGCGAAACACTGACTTTTTCAACAGGTTCCCTCGTAACAGCCTGTTCCATCCGGCAGTTCCGGGTGTAAATGTTTTTATTAACATGAGGGCGTTGTGCTGCGGCAGCAAAACCAATCAGGCATGACAGGGTAAAGAGTAGAATGTTTTTCATAGGATTTGGGTTTCACATATTAAGTTGGAGGTTAGTGTATCAATCCAGATCAAGTATGATCTTTAGGTTCTCCTTTAAACGTGCAATGATTTCGGAGGGTGCAATGCCGAGCTTTTTGATCAATCTCTTATTATCAATTGCACGAGTCTGATCCACCATTATATCACAGGCTTCATTTAATCCGCAACAATCTTTTTTTAAATGGACTCTTAATATTTCACTCTCTTTTTGGACATTGGTCGTTAAAGGGCAGATGATTGACGAGGGATGATGTTTGTTTAAAAGTTCTGTTTGTACAACAATCACGGGCTTGATTTTACCTGGTTCCGTTCCATTTGTCGGATTGAGATCTGCAATCCAGATTTCATATTGCTTAGCCTTCATAATCAATCATTTCAAATTCATGAAGAACAGTGAATGATTCATCCCTGACCAGTATTGATTCCTTCTCCAATTTGGAAGCCAGCAGTTTTCGTTTCTGAACCTTATTATAAAAGTCCAGGGCTTCGTTGATATACCTGTTGCGGGATTTTTTGATAAGGCTGATGACTTGTTCGGTTTCGGTGAAAACCGAATCATCTAACTTTAAAGAAAGTGTTTTCATATAATTCCTGTGTTTAATATTACAAAGGTATATGCTATCATGGAATACTCCAAGTAATTCTTTCTGTTCTCATGCTACATAATCATTTGCCTTATAATGAAATCGTTACTCGTCATTCGTCATTGGTCATTCGTCATTGGTCATTCGGCATTCGTTATTCGGCATTCGTAATTCGGCATTCATTTTACCAGTGACTCCACCCTCAATCCCTCCCCAAAATGGGAGGGAAGTAATCCTCCTTCCATTTTTTTCAGAGATTATGATCATCAAACCCAAATCCTTGGTAATTACGACGGCTTGTAACCATAAAATTACACCTCAACCTGTTTTCATAAATATTTTCAGTTTTATGTCAAAAACCATTCGAAATACTGTATTTTTGACATGGCATAAATCATTGAAATACAATATTATCGCTACCAATAAAATGGAAGTTCTCCGTTCATTCCCTATTGCTTCCCTATTGCTTCCCTATTGCTTCCCTATTGCTTCCCTATTGCTTCCCTATTACTTCCCTATTACTTCCCTATTACTTCCCTATTGCTTCCCTATTG
>JBAXFM010000372.1:0-4341 GCA_037139855.1 Bacteroidota bacterium | reverse complement strand
CGGATATACCAACAGTTTTGGTGTTGGCAACAACGATGTGTATTTAATCAGAACGGATGCAAATGGAAATACCATCTGGTCGAAGGCCTATGGGGGACCTGGTCTGGATTTTGGATATACACTGACCCAAACCACTGATGGTGGATTCATTGTTGCAGGGAACACCGATAACGGGGCGGGCAATGGCGATATATACCTGTTGAAGGTAGGATCCAACGGGGATACTATTTTTACGAAAACATATGGTGGAACCGGGATTGACAGAGCTTCCTCGGTTCAGCAAACAAGTGATGGCGGACTTATTATCGGGGGATATACCAACAGCTTCGGTGCAGGGGGGAATGACTTTTATCTGCTGAAGACCAATTCAAATGGAATTGTCTCCTGGGCAAAAACGTATGGAGGTACCGGGGGTGATAATGGAAATTGTGTTCAGCAAACTGCTGACGGAGGATACATCTTTGTAGGAAATACAATGAGTTTCGGAGCAGGTGCCAACGATGTTTATCTGATTAAAACGGATGTGAGTGGTACTCCGGTGTGGTCAAAAACCTTTGGGGGAGCAAGTGCTGAGTATGGTAATTCTGTTCAGCAAACCACCAACGGAGGATATATTGTTGCCGGGTATAGTGCGAGTTTCACCGGAGTTTATTTGATTCAGACAGATGGAAGTGGAAATACATTGTGGTCGAAAACCTTCGCGGGAGCGGCATTTGATTGGGGAAGTTCAGTTCAGCAAACCAGTGACGGAGGGTTTGTAATTGGCGGGTATACTTTGAGTTTCGGGGCAGGGAAAATGGATATCTCACTGATCAAAACGGATGCAAATGGCAACAGTGGCTGCAACGAAGCAATCCCGGCAACAATATCCGGCACGGCTGCTACACAAACCGGTACGGCTGCCTTTATAGTTTCAGCCGGTGCCCAGGTTCACAACACGGCGACAGTCAGTCATGGCGGGGGAACGGTTGCGACACTATGTGTTACGACCGGTGAAAATGAAATAGCACCAGTCAATGCCATTGCCATTTCTCCAAACCCGTTCATCAATGAATTCTCCATCAGAGGAACCAGCGATCATGGAGTTGTCATTCTCTGTGATTTCACCGGAAAAGTAATTGTGAGACAGAATACAGTTGAGGGTGAGACAAAAATCAACACTGAAAATCTTTCAACAGGCCTGTTTGTGTTGACATACTTCACAGGTAGTGAGCAAAAGAGCTTTAAGATTGTGAAATTATAAAACCTGAAAAAGGGTTATGGATTGCCCGTTGAATCGAGCGATTCAACCAATTCAGCCATCAGGGCCAGCAGCTTTTTTGATTTTGCCTTGCCCAGCCGTTTTTCAAATTCCACGGTTAACCTTTTATTGAACTCCCATATTTTCATCAATACCTCGGCTCCTTCATCGGTGAGTGTGATAATGTTGCAACGGCTGTCATGTTCATTGGGCTCAATGGTAATTAAATTATATTTCAGAATTTCCTGCACCAACTTGCTCATGGCCTGCTTTGAAACCTTGGCCCGTCGTGCCATTTCACTGTTCGACACCCCATCCATCCCAATGGTAAACAAGAGATGAATATGACTTGGACCCAGTGGATGAGAACCGATTGTTGGCCATAGATTATCATCCCAAACGACCAGGTATCTGTATAAATAATAAATCTGACGGCCAAAGCTTTCCTCTTTGGACATTTTATTGGCCAACAACTTCTTTTTAACTGGTTTTGAGATCATTGTGTTTTATTGGTAAAAATATGGTCAACTTCATTGTCTATATTTGGTCAACTTGGTTTACTTTTGCAAAAATATAAAAAACAAATTACATGGAGGCTGAATCCAAAAAGGAAAGAAAATCAGGAAAAAAGATTATTCCCCGGATCATCATCGGTACCGTGGTGGTAATAGCCCTGACCTATCTGATTAAAGAGGTATGGTACTCTTTTCATCATGAAGAGACCGACAATGCACAGGTGGAGATGAGGCTGGTCCCCATTCTTTTGCGGGTTTCAGGATTTGTGGATAAAATTTATGTCGACGATTATTCCAATGTGACCAAAGGACAGTTGCTGATGGTTGTTGATTCAACGGATCTCGATCTGCAATTGCAGGAGATGCAGGCCGATTTCAACCAGTCGCTTTCCGACATTGAGAACGCAAAGGCATCCCTGACCAATGCAGAAGCGTCGCTTACCTATGCAAAAGGCAACCTTGAAGTGATCCGGCTGCGGCAGGCCAAGGCATCCAATGATATGATACGGGATAAGAGCCTCTTTGAAGGGAATGCCATCACCAAAAGACAAATGGATGATACACAGTCGAATTTCGAAATTGGCGCAAAGCAACTCGAAGCCAGTCAAATGGACGTAAAAGTTGCTGAAACCCGTCTTGATGTGCTGCGTTCGCTGGTGAGCAAAGCACAATCGCAGGCCGATATTAAAAAAGCGCGCATCGATCAGCAAAGACTTAAACTGGGTTATTGCCGTATTTATGCCATTTCTGATGGAAAACTTGGTAAAAGAAATGTTGATGAAGGTCAATTCGTCCAGGGGGGCACACCCCTGTTCACCATTGTCAACAATCAGAACCGGTGGGTGGTGGCAAACTTCAAGGAAAACCAGGTAAAAAACATCCATGTGGGGCAAATTGTCACCATCAAAATTGACGGATATCCCAAACTTGATGTGGAGGGGAAGGTTGTTTCTTTGTCAGAAGCAACCGGGGCTAAATTTTCGCTGCTTCCACCCGATAATGCTACCGGAAATTTTGTCAAAGTAACCCAGCGGATCCCGGTACGGATTGAAATTATTGACGTGGCAAAATATAAAGACATTCTGCGGGCCGGGATGAGCGTAATCGTTTCAGTTCCTATTTAATCCTGACGATGGCCTCTATCAACAAAATTGCCAAGATAATCATCGCCATTACCACCATTTCAGCTGCCATTATGGAGCTGATCGATACCTCTATTGTCAATGTTGCGTTGAACCAGATGGCCGGAAACCTTGGCGCTTCCATCGAAGACATCGCCTGGGTCATCACCTCCTATGCCATCGCCAATGTAATTATCATCCCGATGACTGGCTTTCTGGCTGCCTATTTCGGGAGAAGGCGTTATTACATGGCTTCCATCGCCATTTTCACGATCGCTTCTATATTTTGCGGAATGTCGACCTCCCTGTGGCAGATCGTTTTATGGAGATTTGTCCAGGGACTCGGTGGCGGCGGGTTGCTTTCCACATCGCAGTCGATCCTTTTCGAGACCTTCCCGGGTAAACAAAGGGGATTGGCTGCCGCCTTGTTTGGCATGGGCATCGTAATCGGGCCAACGCTTGGACCAACGGTGGGAGGCATTATCATCGACAGCTATTCATGGCCGTTGATTTTTTATATCAATGTTCCTTTTGGAATAATAGCCAGTCTGCTCACCTACCGGTTTATCCCCAACAGTTTTGACATCTCGGTAAAACCAAAGATCGACTGGTCGGGAATTTTCCTGCTGACCATCGGTATCGGATCTCTGCAATATGTGCTTGAAAGGGGAGAGGCCGAAGACTGGTTTGATTCCCGTCTGATCATCTGGCTTACCCTTGTTGCGGTAGTCGGACTGGTAAGCTTTATATGGTGGGAACTGAAGCAAAAGCAGCCTGTGGTCAATCTGCGCATTTTAAAGGATTGGAACCTTGCCTTAACCACCCTGCTTACCTTCATCGTAGGATTTATCCTGTTTACCTCTGTTTTTATTTTCCCGCTTATGCTGCAACGGGTGCTGGGTTATACGGCGTATGAAACCGGGTTGACCTTGTTACCGGCGTCTGTTCTATCGCTACTCTTTATGCCGTTTATCGGAAGAAGGCTGCAAGCCGGCACTCCGCCAAAAGTGTTTGTAACCATCGGATTCATTACCCTCATGGGATTTGGGATATTGATGTCGCGTGCCGATCTGAATGTCACTTCCAGCTTCTTTGCACTACCCCTGATGATCAGGGGCGCAGGGCTAGCCTGCCTGTTCGTACCCCTGAATGCCATGGCGGTGCAGGGGTTGAACCGGAGAGACATTCCCCAGGGAGTCGCCCTCAACAACATGATGCGCCAGCTTGGCGGATCGTTTGGCATTGCCATCATCAACAATTATATTGCCCATCGCGTTGCTGTTCACCGCATGGATCTTATCAGCAATATTTATAGTGGTGGCTACCAGTTTACCGAACGTTTCAATCAGATATACCAGGGCCTGCAGTCAAAACTCCCGGTGGCCGCCAACCTGACGAAACAAACCTACCAGGTGATCGAACTTTCCGTGATGAAGCAAACCTACATGCTGAGTTACCTCGATGC
>JBAXFM010000371.1:0-4354 GCA_037139855.1 Bacteroidota bacterium | reverse complement strand
TTTCCGGGGGCACGACCCTGAATGTCATGCCCGGAACATCGTTCACCTCGAATGAGCATTTAAACCTTCAGAATGGTGGTGCGCTCGACAACCAGGGAACGGTTATTCTCAAAAAAAACCTGTCGAACCTGAACCCCGGCACCAACTCATTGGGCAGTGGCAATGTGACATTTTCAGGGACTGCCAGCCAGGACTTATCCGGCCAGAACGTGATCCAGAATATGACCGTGAACAATGCGACCGGACTCAGCTTATCCGGCAATACCCGAGTCAATGGAATTCTGGCGTTGACCAGCGGACGGGTTTCTTTAGGCAGCAACAATCTCATGCTGGGAGGTGGCGCCACGGTTTCAGGAACGCCGTCTGCCGGCAATATGGTCGTTGCTACAGGCACGGGACAACTCGAAAAGGAGTTTACCGCAGCCGGGAATTTTCTTTTCCCGGTCGGGGATGCCACCGGAACTTCCGAATATTCGCCGGTGGCCCTCGCATTTAACAGCGGGACATTCGGGGCAGGAAGCTATGCCGGGGTCAACCTCACCAATGCACAGTATCCGGGAACCACCACAAGCTTTCTTAACCGGTACTGGAATGTCACCCAGTCTGGGATTACCGGGTTTTCCTGCAATACCACCTTTCAATATCCGGTTGCCGATGTGGTTGGAACGGAAAGTGATATTTTCACTTTCAAGGTTGATCCTTCCCAACCATGGACGGCATACAATGAGTCGAATACAGTAACCCACCAGTTAACCGCACACGGGCTTTCCGCATTTGGCACTTTCACGGGCAACCTGGGGAATGCAGCATCACCACCGGAGGTCCGGTCGCTCCAGGACAAAAACATTGCCAGCGGAATGGTTACCTGTGCCGATGCCATGCGGACCTTGCTCATCGCCGGAAACGGCACCACTTACGAGGTGGAGTTGGGGGGAAGCGTGACACATATTGCCGGTCAACGCATCACCTATTATCCGGGCACAAAGGTATTCGCCGGAGGATATTTGCATGGGTATATTTCCTCCACCTTCTGCAACCCCTATATTCATCCGGGCGACGCCCCGGTGGTTGCTGACAACGGAGAGCAGTTGGATCCATTTAGGCCGGACAACAGCTTTGTCAGGATATATCCAAACCCGACTACCGGAAATTTCACCCTGGAACTGAAGGGCGAAGCCACATCATCACAGGTCCATATTGAGATTTTTGGCATATTGGGCGACAAAATTTTATCAAAGGACATGCTGATCGAACAAAAACAGGAATTCTCCCTGACCGACAAGCCTGTGGGGGTTTACGTGGTGCATGTTCGTTCGGGACTGGATTCAGAGACGCAGAAGATCATCAATCGGTAGTGTTTTTTCACCATTCAGCTAAGCGTCAAAGAGGACTTCTATTCTGTATCTTTGAACCAGATTTTCCACAGAATACTGGATTTGTTTATCGATGAAGTTTCAGAAATCCATTGTCAAACGTATAAAAATCACCGGATGCATTCTGATCTGCATGTACCTGCCTTCGGTATTTGCACAGACAGTACAGCCTCATGCCAATAATTTTTCAAACATTTCATTTCAACATCTGACCACCATAAACGGATTGTCCTACAGCGGTGTGAAGGATATCTGCACCGACCGCTCCGGTAACCTCTGGATAGCCACCGGGAACGGGCTTAACATGTTCAACGGTAAAACAGTTGATAAATATTTTGCCGCTGAATATCCGCAGCTTCAAAACAGCAATGTGATCCATGTGACCTGCGACAGCAGCAACTGCATCTGGGTGTTGACCGCAGGCGGAAATGTGACCATGCTTGATGAGAAAAGGCAAATGCACCGCATCGCCATATACAAAAACAAGTTGTTTGTCAAAACAAGATGGATTTTAAATTCCCAGCAGGGAGGGATCATCCTCCTGACAAGTGAAGGTTTTTATTGGTATAGCAGAAAAACGCAGTTATCAACCAGCGATTCGGCCACTGAAAAAAACTTTTCATATATCGCTGTCAGCGGATTTGATTCATTGCAGAAAAAAGGGTACCGGCAGATTTTTTATTATGACGACGACAACTACCTTTTTGTTGGAGACGATGAGTTTTTTAAGGTGAATTTCAGAACAAGGCAGCTTGAAAAGAAGTATCGGTTTCCGCAGCTTACGGCATTGGTCAAATGGAGACAAAACGAACTGTTGGCCTATAACAGGACAACAAAAGAGGTAGAATCCATCCACCTGGAATCGGGGAGGGTAGACCACCCGTTTAAAAATCTGAAAGACCAGGCTGGAGATCCGGTTACCGCCCAATTTCTGTTTGCTGCAAGAATAAGCGAGGATGAATACATATTTGCTACCTATACTTCAGGCATTTATATTTATAACCGGCACACAAATGCCATGTATAATTATAAACATCAGGTCGCAGATCCGACCTCCTTGGGCAACAACACCCAATACTCATTTGCCGTCGGCAAGAAAAACTGGGTCTTTATTGTAACTAATCCAAATGGGATAAGCTACTTTAACCGGAACGATTTCATCGGGACCCAAACCGTTTTTACCGACGGTTCGGGAAATGGCTATGACAGCTTTGTGGCTGGTATTTCCACCAGCGACAATAACACCTATTACATCGGAACGTCAGAAGGATTGCTCGAGTGGAAGCGGAATGCCAATAAAACCACCTTCATTAACTTTCCGGGGGAGAATGGTAAACCCCTCCTGAACAAGGAACTTGTCTTTTCAATTCTGACAGATAAGAATGGTCTGATCTGGTTCACCACAAACAGCCAGGGCATCATGGTGATGGATAAAAATCTGAAACTGGTCAGGCACATTAAAAATGAAGGCAGGGGAAAGTTCAATGTCAAGCTGGCCCGGTCCAGAATTTTGATTGCCGGTCCCGACGGGTTCATCTGGGCGGGCGGAGGGAATGGGGTCTGTAAAATCAATCCGCGCACCTTTGAAGTGGACAATTTTATGAACTCCCCGCTGATCAGGTTGGATTCCTTTTATTGTAATTCGATGTTCTTTCAGGATAATGAAAACCTTTGGATCGGGACCGGACTATCAGGCGCATTCCATTATAACCTGGTCACCAAAGAGTTGAAATCAATAAACACCCGGAATGGATTGACCAGCAACGAGATATTCTGCGTCAATAAGGACAACGCGGGCAATATATATATCGGCACACTCGACGGGTTGAACATCCTGTTTCCAGACGGACGGATCAAAGTTATTACCCATAAAGACGGATTGCTGATGGACCGGGTTGAGGCATTGTTGCCGGACGGGAAAAACCGCATGTGGATTGGCAATGACATTGGTGTGGCATGCTATAATTTAACAGACAGTACAATTACCACGTTTGATGAACGGTATGGGTTAAGTATCTATGGATTCAGACTGGGATCCTATTTTCAGACCCCGAATGGTGAATTTATTTTCGGAACGCCCAAAGGGGTGCAGTATTTCCATCCCGAATCATTGTTTAATAAGAAAATCACCCTGAATGCCCTGATCAACAAAATTGAAACCAATAACATTGCTTCAAACATCACCGGAACGACCACGTTTGAACTCTCTTCCTCCGATAACCAGGTAACTTTTTACTTTGGCTGTGTTGATTTTTCACCACATCTGCGAACGTATTATGAGTATCAATTGGAGGGTGTTGATAAAGACTGGATTAAAATCGCCGACCAGAACTCTGTACGATATAATGCATTGCCGCCAGGGAAATATACTTTTAAAGTGAGGATAAGCAATAACAATACAAACTGGCAAAATGCAGATAATGAAATCACCATCATCATTGCAACACCCTATTATAAAAGCTGGTGGTTTCGGCTTTTGGTGGCCTTGCTGATTCTTGTACTGGTAGCCTCAGTAATAAACCTTATCAGAAAACGACAGATTCAAAAATTGAAAGCCGAACAGGATAAAAAACGGGCATCGCTTGAACTATGGGAGAATAAACAAAAAGCGACTGAAAGCCGTTTGCAGAGTTTACGGCTGCAGATGAACCCGCATTTTTTATTCAATGCGCTCAACTCGATTCAGCAGATGATCCTGGCCAACGAAGAGATGGTTGCCACCCGGTACCTGTCAAGATTCTCCAAATTGCTGAGAACAGTTTTGATTCACAGCGATAAGGAATCAATCTCTTTGAAAGAGGAAATTGAAATTATTAAAATGTATGTGGAGCTTGAATCCGTCAGGTTTAAAGATGCTTTTTCCTATACCATTGAATGCGACGAGGAAATAGAGACAGAAGAGTTAAGAATTCCCACACTTTTAATACAACCGTTTGTTGAAAATGCCATCTGGCACGGATTAATGCACAAGGAGGGCAACC
>JBAXFM010000370.1:0-4369 GCA_037139855.1 Bacteroidota bacterium | reverse complement strand
GCCCGTACTGCGGTCAGCAGGCTCCTTCTATTGTCACCGTGGTAACTGGTGAAGATGATCCTGTGGCGATGTTGCAAAAAGCATCCTTCAAACTCTGGCCAAACCCGACGACAGGCAAATTCATCCTTGAACAAACTGACGGTTCCCCCGATGGTAACGTAGCGGTTGCCATTTATGGAATGCATGGGGAGAAGGTGATGACTAAGGAGTTGACCGGTCAAAAGCAGTATGAACTCTCCATCGAAGGATTCCCGGCAGGACTCTATTTTGTAAAGGTGGTGGCCGGGGAATACACCGGTACGATCAAGTTGATAAAAACAAATTAATCTTTTTAAAACATTCTGTGAATCCAAACCTTCCAGGTTTTAAAAACCTGGAAGGTTTTTTGTTTATACCATGATACTTAATAGGATTGTGCAGTCAGGCACTTAATGAAACAAACCTTCGTGCATAACAGTGAGCTGTTTTCACCAATAAAATTAACCTATTTCGCAGCTACGCTGCTCTGAGATCTGCGCCCGACAGCTACTACAAAGATTGGGCAACTACGTTGCCAATTGGGATAATCATTTAAATTCCATTTTCGAATGGGGCATAATCTAATAACGATGTGAGTAGCCCTTCGATAAAAGAATTGGCAAGCATGGAGCGTTCGATGCTGATACTGTCCCAATATTTGTCATAAGCCATTAATTCTGATTGGCTGTAATTGCTTGTACTCGATTCCTTTGTCGAGTTGGCGAAGGTAAGCTTTGCTCGCATTGAACAAAACCCTTGTTTTGAAACTATCGGTCATAAGCATCTGCATTTCAACGATAAACTGACGGCCTTGTTCATCGATGCATCGAACTTCAACAATAGAATATTTGTGCAACGGGATTTCCGGCACCAACTCAGCCGACAGGTATTCCAAATCCTTAATCGGAACCGATAATGGCAGCAGCGCGTTCAAAAAACTTTTGAGCAAGAAAGGGTGCTGTCCGAATACCTTCCTGAAAGTCAGGTCATTTTTGGGATCGAGATAGCGCATGGGGGTGGTTTTTTTACAAACCCATCCGCCACAGCCTTCTCCATGGGTTCTATTCGCTCAAAATTTCCCCACCGGAAGTTTTTTCTTCGTCCGTTCGGGTCCCAGGAATAAACATTAAGAAACATCTTTCCGAAACTCAGGTGGCGCGAATCGTAATACTTGGCATAGGCCACCTGTTCGCCGGTTTTGATGTCGTTACCAATGAAAGAAAACTTCATGTGGAGCAGGGTTCCGTTGACCAGGGCATCCAGAATGGCCTGACGCAGCGGCCGGCTGTCGGAATCATCGAGATTAAGGTCATAATAAAGAATCTTTTCCAGGTCGGGTAACTCTTCCTCAATGCGAAAGGCCCTGATGCGGGTATTGTTTTCAATGGTCCATGCCTCAAACTTGCTTTTCAGGTCGATGATATCACGCCCTTTGTTCCCAAGCCGCAACGACAGGAAATAATGGTCCTTCCTGAAACGGATATACACCTTTTTGGTGGTAAATACATCCTGTGGCCGCTTGATTACAAAATAGACCAGGAATCCTGAAAAGATGGAGGTGAAAAATAAAGAGATGGTCGACTGGATCATTACGATTTGCCTGCCCAGCTGGGTAACCGGGTGAATGTCGCCAAAACCAATGGTGTGAAATGAAACAATGCTGAAATAAACCGCCTTCTCGAAATTGATTTTATAGGATGCCGAAACCGTTCCGGGATGATTATAGGGTGTAGAATATGGGGTCATTTCAATACTGTCGGTCGCGAAATAGATCCAGGCAAAGCCAAAGATGAAAACCATATAAACACCCAGGGATATCAGGATAAACAGAATTACTTCGCGGGTTTTGAAACGAAAGCTCATTTCTTTAATGACAAATGACAAATGACGGATGACAAATAACGATGCATCATCGTTAACAGGGTAACAAAGTAACAAAATAAACCGGTTGTTTCCTATTTTATAAAACATATTCCCGATCCCCAATTTGTCATTGGTCATTTGTCACTTGTCATTTAATAATTATTTAATACTGAGCTTTTTCCAGTATGTCGGAAAATTTACGTATCTTTGCACCCCCTTAAAAATCAGATAAAACATGCCTTTAAACAAGCTTAGAAACATTGGAATCGCGGCACATATCGATGCCGGAAAGACCACTGTTACCGAACGAATCCTCTTCTTTTCCGGAACCAATCGCAAAATGGGCGAGGTTCACGATGGCGCTGCCACCATGGATTTTATGCAGCAGGAACAGGAACGCGGAATCACCATTGCCTCAGCAGCCATCACCTGTGCCTGGAAAGGTCATCAGATTAACCTGATCGACACGCCGGGCCACGTTGACTTCACCATCGAGGTGGAGCGTTCCCTTCGCGTCATCGACGGCATGGTTGCCGTTTTCTGCGCTGTTGGAGGTGTAGAACCCCAGAGCGAAACCGTTTGGAACCAGGCCGATCGCTACCGGGTACCCCGCTTTGCCTTTATCAACAAAATGGACCGTACAGGCGCCGATTTTCCTGCCGTAGTTGCCCAGATGAATAAATACCTCGATGCCAATGCGGTACCCTTCCATGTTCCCATGGGCGCCGAAGAGCATTTTGACGGCATCATCGATATCATCTACCGCAAAGCGTATATGTTCAAGGAGATGGAGCAGTTTGAAGCCGAAATTCCGGAAGAATATAAACAGAGAACCGAAGAAGCACGGGCATGGGCCGTTGAAAAACTGGCCGAGTTCAACGATGAAATCATGGATTTGTTCATGGAAGACAAAGAGGTTTCACCCGAACTGATGAAAAAAGCGTTGCGTGATTCCACACTCAAATTACTCATTACCCCCGTTTTCTGTGGCGCTGCTTACAAAAATAAAGGCGTTCAGATGCTGCTGGATTCAGTGGTCGATTACCTTCCTTCTCCCATTGATGTTGGCGCCGTAACCGGTACCGACCTTGATGATCCGGATAAGTTTCACACGTGTCATCCTTCACCGAAAGAACCGTTTTCAGCCCTGGCCTTTAAATTGATTCATGACCCGTTTGTCGGACAGCAAACCTTTACCCGTATTTTTTCAGGAACCCTGAGAAGCGGCATGCAGGTGTTTAACTCCACCAAAGGCAAACACGAACGCGTTGGACGTATTTTCCGCATCCATGCCAAAGACCGCGAGGAAATTGCGGAAGCAGGCCCCGGAGATATCGTTGCCCTCATCGGGATGAAGGTAACCAAAACCGGAGATACCCTGTGTGGCGACGAACATCGTTTCCTGCTCGAAACGATTCATGTGCCGCCCAGTGTGATCGAGCTAAAGATCAACCCAACCAAACGTGCCGACCAGTCGAAACTCGGCGAAGCGCTGCACAAGCTGGCCATGGAAGATCCTTCGTTCAACGTTCGGTTTGATGATGAAACCGAAGAGACGATCATTGCAGGCATGGGCGAATTGCATCTTGAGATCATCGTCGACCGTTTAAGAACTGAATTCAAGGTTGATGCCATCGTTGGAGAACCCGCCGTGGCATTCCGCGAAACAATTACCAATGAAGTTGAAACCAACTACAAACATTCCAAGCAAACAGGCGGCAAGGGTCAGTTTGCACACGTTCTGATGCGCATGGAACCGAATGAAGGCAAAGGTTACGAATTCATCGAAAAAATCAAAGGTGGAAACATCCCCGCCGAATATATTCCTTCGGTAAACAAAGGGATTCTTAAAACCCTTGAGCGTGGTGTAATGGCCGGATATCCTGTGGTTGACGTGAAAGTGGTACTGCTTGACGGCAGTTTCCATCCGGTCGACAGTTCCGATATGGCCTTCCAGACCTGTGCTTCTATCGGCTTTAAACAGGGCTTTATGAAAGCCGACCCCGTATTGCTCGAACCCATGATGAAGGTGGAAGTGAATACCCCCGACGAATACATTGGTGATGTGGTAGGAAACCTCAACCGCCGTCGTGGAAAAATTGAGGCCATGCGCCGCTACCGCAAAGGATCGCAAAAAGTCAATGCTTTTGTACCCCTGATGGAGATGTTTGGCTATGCAACCCAGTTGCGCAACATTTCGAGCGGACGCGCCAACTATTCCATGGAGTTCTACAAATATACTCCCCTGCCTAAACTGCTGCAGGAAGAGGTGCTGAAGAAAATCGCCGACGAGAAAAAAGCTGCGAAATAGTCGGGACCCCTATCCCCTTATAAAATGAGGCATTTCAACGGGAATTTCGAGTGAAAGCTCGATAATTCCCCTGAATTCGCCATTGCTGAACCAGGGCGACTGGTAAATGATTTTTTTCTTTCCCCGCTTTTCGATGGTATAAACGTTTTTCTGCCCGGTGGTCATGATTTCCATGAT
>JBAXFM010000369.1:0-4419 GCA_037139855.1 Bacteroidota bacterium | reverse complement strand
GAGTAGGTTCGGTTTAACTTTTCTCCGAAATAGGTATTATCCTCCTCCAGTAAAAATGACGATCTGAAAATCCTCACATTTCCAGTACCGGCTTCCAGCCCGGAACTTCCATTCAACAGCGCTCCGGAAACCACAAACTGGTCGAATGTACTCCATTGATCACGGTATTTCAGTGTGCCTTCCTTTCGGGTTTGGTTCCTGATACCCATGAGATTGTATAAAATCGTATCATGATGGAGTGTGTTCTCAGTTTGAGCCTTTAATACCAGTTTGAGACTTTCATTCTCCGGCTCATCATTAAAATCACCCATGATCAGAATATTAGCCAAAGGCTGAACCCGTTGAATAGAGTCAATCATTTTTCGCAGCACGGAGGCCACAAAGTTGCGTCGTGGTTGTGAGCCAAGATAACCACCACGCCTTGATGGCCAGTGATTTACGAATACTGTAATTGTGTCACGGTTTCGAAGTACTCCTTTTACACACAATATCTCCCTGGTTTGCGCCAGCGTATCAAAAGGAAACCGGATGGTAACACTCTGGCTGCTAATCACTTTAAAAACCGCAGGTCGGTAAAGCAGGGCAACATCGACTCCCCTCAGATCAGGCGATTCGTGGTGGATGAATTTGTAACCACATGTTTTTAAAGGCGTTTCATAAATAAGTTTGTTCAAAACATACCTGTTTTCAACCTCACACATCCCAACAAGCGCTGGAGGAGCCCATTCGCCGATGGCTATCAGGGTTTTCGCCACATGATTCAGTTTGGCGCTGAATTTTGTCCAGTTCCAGTGTTTGGCGCCGGTGGATGTGAACTCGTCATCCAACTTGGTGGTGTCGTCATATGGGTCGTACAAATTTTCAACATTCCAGAAAATAATTCTGACAATGTGACTTTTTATTTGTATAGAATCTAAATTGGCACGATTTTCGTACAGTTTAACCTCTTGATGCATGGTAGATAAATTGCATGTGTCTTGTAGGCGGACAAAGGTTAAGAACGTGAAAATGAGGATTTTTGACATAATTTTTCAAATTAGATGCAACCTTTAACACTTTTTACTGTCTGTTAATCGGAAAATGATGAAAAGGTAATACATAAAAAAGCATTTTTTTTTAACGTTTTTTTAACAGGAGATTAACAGTAATTAACAATGAAGGTGAAAATATCAGATGTGTTGCATCGTTTTTTATCGGGCGCTGAACAACCCGATGATAAATTCTGAATGTTAAACCTGGTTAAACCAAAAGAACAGAAGCACTATGAAAAGGATTGCAGGAATTTTTTTAATTGCATTACTGGGAGGAGCTGTTTCGCTGGGTCTTTATAAAGCCTTCGAAAAAAAACAGTATTTTTTCAATTCCCGTCCCGAGGGGATACCCATCGAACAGGTCAGTTATAATCCAAGCGCTGCTTTCAATCAACCTGATTTTGAAGCAGCCGCAGCAATATCAATTCACGCCGTGGTTCATATCAAATCTGAATTTCAGAAGAAGAGCCTGGTGTATGATGATTTTTTTGAATTTTTCAACTTTGGAGGACGTCCCCAGCCCCGCGAATACAGCACACCTTACACGGCCATGGGGTCAGGCGTTATTGTTTCGCAGGATGGATACATTGTTACCAACAATCACGTTGTACAGGAGGCAACCGATGTTACCGTTACTTTAAATGACAAGCGTGTATATAAAGCCACGATTATAGGAACTGATCCCAGTACTGATCTGGCTCTCATCAAAATAGATGAGCAGGCATTGCCTTTTATGACCTATGGCAATTCTGACGATGTAAAAATAGGGGAGTGGGTCCTTGCCGTTGGAAACCCATTCAATTTAACCTCTACTGTTACGGCAGGAATTGTTAGCGCCAAGGCGCGCAACATCAACATCCTTGGTTCTCAGGGCGCTATTGAATCGTTTATTCAAACAGATGCTGCCGTTAATTCCGGCAACAGCGGTGGCGCACTTGTTAATACCCGGGGAGAACTGATTGGTATCAATGCGGCTATTGCCTCAGGAACCGGCTATTATACCGGTTACAGTTTTGCCATCCCGGTGAACATTGTTAAAAAGGTGGTTGGCGATTTTATGAAATTCGGCAAAATACAGCGTGCTTATCTGGGCTTATATTATCGCGAAATTGATGATCAGTTTGCCAAGGAAAAGGGATTCACCGATCTCAGGGGGATTTTTGTTGATGATGTCGTGGAGGGAGGATCGGCTGCACTTGGAGGCGTAAAAAGCGGAGATGTGATTATCAGGATCGACAATAATCCGGTGAATGGCAAAGCCGAGTTGATGGAACTTATCGGCCAGAAAAATCCCGGGGATAAAATTACCGTAATCGTCAACCGCGCTGGGAAAGAATATGAACTTGCACTGACCATGCAAAGTGAAGATGATAGAGCGGTAGCCGAAAAGGAGAGTAAAATAATTATTCAGGGAGCCACTTTTGAGGCCCTCTCTTCCAATGAAAAAGCCAGATTGAATGTAGATTATGGCTTTAAAATCACTTCGCTGACCAACGGCAAGTTGAAAAATGCCGGGATCAGCGCAGGCTTTATATTATTATCAGTTGATCGCAAACCGTTGCGTACAACCCAGGATTTAAAAGAAACGCTTACAAGCCGCCAGGGAGGGGTTCTTATTGAAGGCCTCTACCCGAATGGTTTGCGGGCATATTATGGAATCGGACTATGAGACAATTAAAAATATCAAAATCGATCACCAACCGTGAAACTGCATCTCTCGACAGATATCTCTCCGACATAGCCAAGGAGGAATTAATCTCGGCCGATGAGGAGGTTTTGCTGGCACAACGTATCAGGCATGGCGACCAGGTTGCGCTTGAAAAGTTATGCAAAGCCAATCTCAGGTTTGTTGTTTCAGTGGCAAAGCAGTATCAAAACCAGGGTCTTTCCCTGCCTGATCTGATCAATGAGGGCAACGTGGGGCTTATCAAAGCTGCGCGAAGGTTTGATGAAACACGTGGCTTTAAGTTCATCTCCTATGCAGTTTGGTGGATCCGCCAGTCTATTTTACAATCTCTGGCCGAACAATCGCGGATCGTACGATTGCCGCTGAATCAGGTAGGATCGATGAGTAAATTGTCGAAAGCGAATATCAAACTCGAACAGCGCTTTGAAAGGCCACCTTCGAACAAGGAACTTTCCGTTGAACTGGAAATTCCGGAACATAAGGTTGCGGAAACCCTGCGGATATCAACGCGTATTGTTTCGATGGATGCGCCCATTGACCAGGATGAGGAGGTGAGATTAGTGGATGTGTTTGTAAACGATGCACCCGGCACCGATGAAAACCTGATCAGAGAGTCGCTGGCCAAAGAGGTCCAACGATCGCTGTCGACACTTGCAGAAAAAGAGCGCGAGATCATCAACATGTTTTATGGCATCGGGGTGCCACACAGTTATACGCTGGATGAAATTGGTTCCATGTTTGATCTTACCCGTGAAAGGGTTCGGCAGATAAAGGAAAAAGCCCTTCGAAGGTTGAAGCACTCTTCGCGAAGCAAACTGTTGAAATCCTACATGGGGTAAAATAATACCACTGAGGCACTAAGAACACGGAGGACCACTAAGTCTTTTTTTGTTCTTAGTGCCTCTTTGTGTCCTTAGTGCCTTAGTGGTTTCAAATAGTTATTAACATCTTGTTGAAAAAGAGTAAGGATATAATTAAAACTTTAATCCGGGTATCGAAATAATTTGTAATTTTGCCACCTGTTAAATATTTATCAATTGATGATCCACCGCCGAAGAAGTAATATAGTTCTTTTTCTCTGCTTGCAGGCCATGGCTGTGGCAATCATCTGCCTTGGATCACTGATCAATTTCCATCAGTATAAAATCTGGGGAAAACCGCTGATTCCTAATTTCGTTGGCTATAAACGTGATGTCGAAAAATACGCCAAGACATTATCTTTTTCAAAACTTGCACGCGACAAACAACATCTTCAAAATGATTTTCACAACAGCGATTTTGATTTTCCTGTTGACATCCTAAACTTTTCAATCAGTTCAGGATATTTAATCCCCATTTACCCTTCTCAAAATCCACCGGCATCCATCCGGCTTTCTTCCTGTGGCCTTCGCGGTCCGCCCCTTTCCTGATTATCAACTGGTAAAGTGAACATTGCTGAGTTAATGAACAAAACCGTTCAGTAATTCACCCTGTTTCAGGTTGTTTTCGGGTACATGTCAATTCCTGATCCGCCTGTCCCCTGGTCCACCTGTCCACTTGTCCACCAGTTTACCCCTTCACTCATCCACCCATTCACCCAATAACCCATCACCAACTAAAATAATATTCATGAAAAAGCTTTTTTCCATTGCGTTTATTAGTCTCGTGTTGTTAAGTGTGATATCCTGCAAGAAAGAGGATGACACAGTGGTTCCTCCAGCC
>JBAXFM010000368.1:0-4442 GCA_037139855.1 Bacteroidota bacterium | reverse complement strand
ACCCTCCCAAAGCATTAGATAAATACCAGGCATCGCTTGCTATCCGGGAGGAACTTCGCCACAGGGCTCCCGACTCGGCGGATTACGCAAGGGATGTATATGTTTCTTACGTCAAATTGGGCGACCTGTACCTAAAGTTGGGTGACCCTCCCAAAGCATTAGATAAATACCAGGCATCGCTTGCTATAGCTGAGGAACTCCGCCACAGGGCTCCCGACTCGGCGGATTACGCAAGGGATCTGTGGGTATCTTATTGGAGGATGGCAGATATTAATGAGAAAACAGGAGGCAAGGATGCAGTTCAATGGTGGCGTAAATCGTATGATACATTGAATAATATGAAATTGGCAGGTATTTTTGTTTCAAAGGAAGATGAGAAATATTTAGAAATTTTACGAACTAAAGCAGAAAGTTAACAGGAAAGATCTTTTAAATACTGGTCTTTTAAACACTGACAGGTCTTACAGACACTTTCAGGTTTAGTGGTTATCAGACATGTCAGTATCTTTTTTCGACCTGACAGGGTCTGAAAAAGAAGGATTTTAAACCCTGACAGGGTCTGAAAAAAAATGAAAAAAATGAAAAAAACATTCATCATCACCGGCGATGTCGCCATCGACCACCTCTACCTTCCGGTTCCAAAGCAGGACGAGGGTACGAACTGGAAACTTTATCCTTCCCTGCAAACCACCCTGTTGCCCGGAGGCGCTTTTGTGTTGAAGGACTTTGTGAAACATGCATTGGAGGAGGCTAAAATCGAAGCTTCCGTGGTTGGACAGCAGATCCCGGGAGATCTTTATGGCGCGGATGCCTTGAACCTGATCCAGTCAAAGATCCTGCTGAAAAAGTATGAAGAGATTGACAAATCAGGGAATAAGCAAAAGCTGATCCGGGTTGAAAAATACCAGGGATATTCGGGGGTTGCGGAAGAACTCCAATATAAACCCGGTATGGAGGAAAATCCGTTTGATGCAGACCTGCTCCTGCTTGATGATGCCGGCAACGGATTCAGGGAGCAGAAGGAGATGTTCCCGGCCTGCCTCGATAACCCAAAAACGTTGCTCGTTTACAAGATGAGCCGACCATTGGCAGAGGGAACGCTTTGGGAAAAGGTCAGCGCCCGGAAAGAGGATTGGTTGTTGATTCTCCAGGCAAAAGACATCCGGTTGAACGACCATGTGCATGTCAGCAAAGCCCTGTCGTGGGAGCGCACAGCCATGGAGATGGTTTTTCAACTTAAACGGAATGCCTCCCTGTTTGAACTGCAGAAGGCGCCCTACCTGATCGTTCTTTTTGGCATGGATGGCGCTTTGCTTTACTCACGAAATCAGGAAGATAGACCCATACTAATTTTTGACCCGGAACGACTGGAAGGGGGTTTTGCATCAGCCATGAATGGTTTGGCCTATGGAACCGGATCGGCCTTTGCAGCGTCACTGAGCATTCAGCTGATGCAGGATGGACCAGGTGGAATGGTAAACGGAATTAAAAAGGGTCTTTCGGCCATGCGCAACCTACATAAAGCCGGGTTCATTGAAACCAACGGATTTGTGGCTTATCCTTTTAAACAGACCTTCACCGGTGAAGCTTACCATTTCAGCGAATGTACTATCGAATCGTCCAATGATCTGAACAAGGCAGACCCGGGCTATTGGCGAATCCTGAATGAAAAAACCAAACTTTCAAAGCCGTTGGTCACGAAAGAGATCGTCAAAACCAAATCACCGGAAATTCTCAAAGAGATCCCAACCGGGAATTACAGCAAGCTTCAAACCATCGACCGTAGTGAGATCGAGCAGTATAATTCCATTAAAAACCTTATCCTCGAATATCTTGATGACCCAAAGACAAGCCGGCCTCTTTGTATCGCCGTATTCGGTCCTCCGGGTTCCGGAAAATCGTTTGGAATTAAACAGGTGCTGAACAGTCTTGGGCGAAAAGATATTCCGACCATGACCTTTAATATCTCGCAATATGATTCTTACCATGATCTGATTGCCGATTTCCACCGGGTGCGTGACCAGGTGCTAACCGGGGCCATTCCTGTTGCTTTTTTTGATGAGTTCGACAGTGATCTCGACCACCACCCGATGGGATGGCTGAAATACTTCCTCAGCCCCATGCAGGATGGCGAATTCAAAGAGGGTGAAGCCATTCACCCGATCGGCAAATCCATCTTTGTGTTTGCAGGGGGAACCCGTTCCTCTTTTGAGAATTTTGAGCAGAATCACAGCTCCGGTTTAATTAAGAATACCCCCTCACCGGAAGGTGGAGAAAAGAAACAGGAGGAGAAGGGCCGTGACCTATTCCGGGAAGCCAAAGGTCCCGACTTTGTAAGCCGGTTGAGAGGTTTTATCAATATCATGGGGCCCAATCCGAACCACCAGGGCGGCAGAATGGACAGCACATTTATCATCAGGCGGGCAAAAATCCTTAGGAACACTTTTGAAGATACCGAAAAAACCCGTCAGCTGATCAACTCGAAAGATGAACTCCAGGTCGACGATTCGGTGCTCAGAGCCATGCTGAATATCCCTGAATACAAACATGGAAACCGATCGATGAACGCTATTCTGGATATGAGCCGGTTGACAGATAAGGAGAAATTTGATCTTTCTTGCCTGCCAACACCTGAACAACTGGAAATGCATGTAAATGCAAAACTTTTCATGTGGCTTGCCGCCAGAGAAAGGTTTTACACCTTGCTCCCGGTCGAAGAGCGGATGGAATTAGGCGACCAATCGCCGATGGAATGGGAGAAACAACTTATTGACCGCATTGCCGAAAAGATGCACGAGGATTATTGCCGGCAGCGAAATCTGGATGGCAATAACACCACAACTTGTGTTGACTGGAAGACCCTGCCGGAGGATAAAAAGAAGTCAAACCGGGATGCTGCGGAAGAAATCCCGGTAAAACTGGGTTCCATCGGTTTTGGCGTCCGAAAAATAACAGAAAATGAGCCGTTGCACACCCCCGATATCTCGGACCAGGAAATTGAATTTCTGGCCCGCAATGAGCATGACCGCTGGTGTCGTGAACAACAGATCCAGGGGGTGAGGTATGGTGAAATCCGCAGTGCTGCAGATAAAACCCATCCCAGCCTTGTACCATGGGAAAAGCTCCCGGAAAGCGAACAGAATAAAGACCTGGAAGCCATTTATGCGATCCCGCGAATTCTCATGGAGGTTGGATACAGCATCTATCGTTTTCAAATCTATGATGCGATCAATGAAAACCTGATCCGGAAAATTGCGGTTGCCTTGCATGAAGATTACTGCAAACAGCGCAAAGCTGATGGGCAAACCGTTGAAGCGAACCCAAATATGGTCCCATTTGATGAATTGACAGCCCTTATGCGCGAAGCTAATTTCGACAGCGCTCGCACCATCCCACGAAAGCTCAAATTGTTCAACATTGAATTGCATAAATCGATGGCCGGAGTTGAACCCGAATTGCTCAAATTGACACCTGATGAAGTTGAGACCCTGTCAAAATGGGAACATACCCGCTGGAACTGGCAGAAAATATTGCAGGGTTGGGTTTACGGACCTGAAAAAAGCGAAACTAAAATGACCCATCCGTGTATTTTGCCCTGGTCAAAATTAACTGAAAAGATCAGGGAGTATGACCGGCAGAATGTGAGACTGATACCGGAAATAATCCGGAATGCCGGATATCATGCAGTAAGGAAGAACTTTAAATAACCAAAATAAGCAATCATGGCAACCACAAATGATTTGATTCAACTGAATGAACATTTAAACAAGGAGATTCTGAACGGATCAAGAAAAGGCAATTTTGATCTGGACGACGCACCTGACAGAGAAGTACTGAGGCCATTCCAGCGGCTGAATGAGGCTCTGATGTATATTGAACAAAAGATTGTACCAATATGGAAAGAGGCTGATGACCTCGCCATTAAGTATCAGTCCAGACACCGAAAACTAGCAAGGGTTGCGATTTTTACAGGTACAAGTGCCATCTTTTTTGCCGTAATCCAGATGGCTGTTGCACGCCAAATCCCTTCACTGGTTTCAGTAACACTTACATTGGAAATATTGGCTGTTATTGCAGGTATCCTGGCTGTGGTTGTTGGCATCCGTTCAAAAGGCGACAAAAAATGGCTTGCCGAGCGAAACCGAGCCGAGCGATTGCGAATGCTGAAATTTGAGGCACTCGGTTGGACGTCATTTTTAAACGATAATTTAAAAACATGGAAAGAAGAAGTAGACAAACATCTTTTAAACCTAGATCATCACCTATCCATGGAGGAGGTTGATCAGTGGACCAAGGTATATCAATCCGCTGGTGAGATCAGCATTCCGGCAGCGATTACCGATGATGACAACATGAATGCAGTGTCAGTCTATTATCTTGTAAAGCGGTTGCAATTTCAGGCGAACTATTTTGAAAAACAATCAAAAAAACATGTCAGGGCA
>JBAXFM010000367.1:0-4477 GCA_037139855.1 Bacteroidota bacterium | reverse complement strand
ATTTAATGTAACCTATTCCTCTGTTTCAGGTTCTACCTTTTCTTTGCGCATGGTATATAACTTTTTTCCGCCATATGCCAAACCTAACGCAAGTAAAATCCCCATACCTCCATCGATGGGTGCGCCAACCGGGGTGCCACCTCCGCCCGGACCGCCGCCTCCGCCAGGAGGTGGTGGAAGAGGTGGATCAGAAACCCCAAGGAAAGGTAAAGCTATCAGAGCAAAAAGTACAAAGATCAATTTCAATGTTTTCATAGTGTATTTATATTGTTTTTATTTCTTATGGATAATTTATTAGCGGATGAAAACTTTTCCTGATGCGGTTGCTTTGTCACCAAGAACTTTAATAAGATAATATCCTAGTTCAACATTCAGATTAATTTTATTCAGGTTGTTGGACTGAATAGGCATGGTAATGATTTCCTTGCCGAGCAGGTCATACACAAAAATTGTTCCATGTAATTCCATTGGAATATTCACAAAAACAGTATTTTCAGCCGCGTATATTTTGATGTTGCTCGAGGTACCTTCAGAGATCCCGGATAACGGAGAAAAATGGATGTTAAAACGGTGTGTTCCAGTTCCTGCTGTAACAGTAAACTCATATACCGGATTGGTATTCAGGTTTTGTGTTTTGTTTAATAGGAGGTCTTCCAGGTAAATGTCGGTTCCAGGTGAAAATGATTCCAGTCCTGAAGCAGTAATGCTGTAGGTGTCGTTGGCACCTGCCATGAAACCAACCGGAATAACAGTTTGTGTGGTCATTTCAGGCAGGGAATTAATCGATAGATTATCATCGGTTGTCATCGTATATATTTGTGGACAAGCACTGATACCCCATATTTTATAAGCGTCAAATTCATTATCGAAACCTTCGGTTGCTTCTGTGTTAAATCTGATGGAAGTAAAATCTTCGAGGTTATTCCCATTCACTTTCAGACTTAATTTTTCAACAGGACTGTTTTTAAGGTAAGAACTTACTGAATGAGCTCGGCTGGCATTGCGTAAAGTAATGGAGCCTGATGTAAAACCGCTGTTAACCATTACCCCAAAACCTTGCTCGGCCGGAATAACATAACCATCGCTGGTTGTAAATGTTAAATAGGTTGAACCATTCCATAAGTAAGCGCTTGAACCAATGTTGGTTCTGTCAACCACTGCAGCATTCCATTGTAAAGCTGAAGGGTATGGATTGCCTATCAGGTTAAAACCTGAATATAACCCGGCGCCTGTCCTTGTTAAACCAGTGACATTTTGATCCGCGGTATTTAAAATTCCACCGGTGAATGTAATAACCTGGTTGGATGTTGTAGCTGCAGCGTAACCTTTATTGGGTAGGAGCGGGGTTGTAAGCGGCAGTGTCATTGGCGACCAGGTATTTGCCGGTTCATTCCAATAATTAAGCAGTGAACCCATATATGAAGCAATAGTGCCTCCTGATACCGGAGAAGACACATAATGCCATGTGATTAATGCCGGATTTGGCCATCCGCCATCCCAGTTGCCGGTCGTATATCGTTCAACTGAGGTGGAACCGGTAACAGTGGTTCCCGTTCCCGCATCAATAAACGAACCGGTGGATGTGGCGTCAGATTTGATCAGCATGTTTCCTTTAACAGCCAATGATTTTCCAGCTTCAACGGTCAGTTTACCACCTGCATTGATGGTCAGGTTATTGCATCTTCCGGTGGTAGTCGTATCTGTGACGGTACTGCCAGTGATAAAAACATTATATGCCTTTGATGGCACCTTGTTTTCAACCCAGGTTGCTGCGGTCTTCCAGTCACCACCCCCAACTACAGATGTAAGTGTTCCAAACCCGCCGCTTACGGAACCATCTGTAAAGGTTGTTAACATGTTAACCTGTTTATATGGGAGCGCTCTGACATAGGAATCATTACTAGTACTAGTTCCAACGAACTTATTAATTATAGACAGATTTGTTTGTCCACCATTAAATAAAAACTTCATTGTTGCAACTGCCTGGTTAATAGTATAACCAGGAGCTGGTCCCGTATAGGTAAAACCAACTGCAAGAGCAACCTCTCCAATGTTAGGGCCTGAAGTAATAAGCCAATCACCACTACCAACTAACCCACTAATTGATGGTGTAGGTAGTGTCCATGTTGTTTCTGTGAACGAAAGAACATCTCTGTCATAACGGATAAGAATTCTCCAATTTCCAACTTCGGTCCCGGTCAGAACAATAGGAATATATACGTAATCTCCGGGTACGAGACCTGTACCATTGTAATTGATTGTCAATGTTGGATTCTGTCCCTGTGACAAGGTGAATCCAAAAACGATTAACAAAATTGTTAGTGATTTGAATATGATAAATTTTTTCATAATATAAATTTGTTTTTATTGTGAACGATAGAATGAATTATGGATTTGGGTTTGAGCCAAGCACATTGCCCGAATTTAATCCCATGAAATTCTGGTTAACCAGATCAGAACAGTTGATGGTGAGAGTTGGTTGCTCAAAGATCCAGTCTGGCAAAGTATAATTTGGATCTTTGGTTCCATACATCCGGTCAAATACAGCCAGAACATCATCAAAATCGATATCTCCGCTTTGAGTCACATCTGCTGCAGTATACCTCAAGGCATTTACATAAGGGATTGGTGTTCCAAAAGTATAATCAAACATGGCGGTTACGTCATCCATATCAGCATACCAATTATAATTAGGATTATAAGTTGCAGGTTCAACCGCACCTAATTTATAGGTGCCGGGAGCTGTCCAAATTTCGTAATATCCGGTAGTGGCATCAGTTGTGGCGCTTCCAATAATCAGATTTCCGGGATAGGTTTTTAATTGGACAGTAAAGTTTTTCAACGGAAGGCGGGGATTTGGGTCGCTGTTGTATTGCAGAATTCCACTGATTTTAACAAGATTTACGCCCCCGTTAATATAGTTAACCGGAATAATGGCTGTGGCTAAATTGGCCAGTTCGCAACCATCTGCAAAATTAGCAGTTACAGCCCCGCAACCACCGCCGGCGCCATGGTATTTAAACCGCAGGTCTAAAAATTTTACATTAAGATTAACGCCACCTGAAGAGGCCCAACCAATGCTAATCGTATGTGTTGCAGGAATTAAATTCACATTAGCGCCAAATATATTGTTTTGTACGTCAATAAATTCAAGTTTTGTGGTATCATAGGTAACAAAAAGGGTAACAGCGCCCATGGATGGCAATCCTGTAAAATTGATCGGTATATTTACCTTGGAGCCTACGGCAACTCCCTGAACCCTGCCAAGAATCGCATTTGAACCTGAAATGACAGGTGCGATGGTGGCATTTGTATATGCTACCTGCACAGTACCAACAACCCCTGCATTATAGGTGTTGAAAACGCAACCATTGCCAAAACTAATATTGGCAGTACCAATACCATCGTAACGAAATTTCAGTTTAAGAAAGATGCCGTTAATATCCGGACCAGTGATATTTGACCATGCCAGGGTAATGGTTCCCGGAGTGCTGCTATTCACAATCAGGTCGGCAACTGGGCTGGCAAGATCAATAAAAGATAATTTAGGATAGTCATAAGGAATGGTGAGGGTGAAGGCTTGTGTTCCGCCTGTTGTTCCACTCGGAAATCCCCAGAGGGTTAATGGAATTTCATAGACATGTCCTTGGATAGCGCCGGTAATGGCTCCTAATTTTGCGGTAGCGGAAGGTAAACCTGGCGTAACATTCCCACTGTAGTATGTAACCGGAATATTTGTTACAGGAGCCGGGGATGAAATAAGTGATCCTCCAAGGAAGTTTAGTGTTGTGGTGGAACTTCCAATAAAAACGAAATTTAATAAAAACTTGCTGTTGTAAGGGATAAAAGCAGAATTAATATTTTTTCCGGCAGGATCGATTGTTGACCAGATAATGGTAATAACCCCGGTACTGCTGTTGGCATTGTAATTAACTCCGGTTGCCAGATTACCTGTACCTACGACATTTACAAAGGTTAACTTGGTAGGATCATAATGGATCACCTGGGTGATGGCACTTGCGTTTCCTGTGAAATTTTTATATTCAAGGGGTACAGAAACATCGCCTCCTGTTGGAACAGCCGTAACAGGAATAATACGGGCTTCAGTTGGCACAACCGCCATGCTTACCGAACCATTCGTATAACCCGGATAGATATAGGTCAATCCCTGGGTTACTTCACAGCCACTTCCAATAAAATTCAATGGACTTGTGGTCATACCATGATACGTGAAGTTCAGATCAAACATCTTGCCATTGGGAAATGTAGCAAATGATGTCCAGACGCCGACAATATTAATAGTATTACCTGTTACACCCCAATAGGCTCCTTGGCTTGACCAGGGTGAACCTGATGGAAGGGTAATGCTGGCTAAGGTCATAACAGAAGGGTCAAATTGAATATGAAAAGTGATAGACCCAATTCCGGTAAAACCAGTTGTATTCAATGCAACAGCCAAATTTTGCCCGGGGTTTGC
>JBAXFM010000366.1:0-4488 GCA_037139855.1 Bacteroidota bacterium | reverse complement strand
GTAACATTTCCGGCAAATAATACGCTCAACTTTGTTTCTTCATTATAAAATAACAAGTAAAATGAAAAAAGCAGCAGGTGTTTTTAAATCTATTGCAGCACTTTCTTTTGTAGCAGTGGCAGTAATATTGTCAAGTTGCACAAACACTAAATGAAAAGAACATTCAAAACTATTGCAAAAAGCTAAGAATATGAATAAAGTAATCCTTTTAAAGAAAAGACCTGTCGGCAGACCGACTTTACATGATTTTGAATTTACCAGCGCCGCGATTCCGGTTCCCATGGCCGGTAATGTGTTATTAAAAACGTTATATGTATCAGTTGATCCATATTTGCGTGGCAGGATGAATGATTCCAAATCTTATATCCCCTCATTTGAAACAGGCAAACCAATACAATCAGGAATGATTGCCCAGGTGATAGACTCCAAACATTCGGATTTTAAAAAAGGGGTTTTCGTTTCGGGGAATTTGGATTGGAAAGAGTACCAGATATCCGATTGTAAAGGGTTGACAAAGGTGGACGCTAATGCTTCCCCATTATCCTCCTATCTTGGGGTCCTGGGAATGACCGGACTAACCGCTTACCTGGGGCTGACTGAAATTGGAATGCCAAAGACAGGAGAAACAATTGTCGTGTCAGGTGCAGCCGGTGCGGTTGGAAGCGTGGTTGGCCAGATCGGTAAAATTTCGGGGTGTAGGGTCGTTGGAATAACAGGTACGGATGAAAAAGCAGAACTGCTTGAATCAAAATTCAAATTTGACCATGCAATCAATTATAAAACTTCGCATGACCTGAAGGAGGCAATTCGCAATGCATGCCCTGATGGAGTTGATATTTATTTTGACAATGTTGGTGGCGAAATTTCAGATGCGGTTTTGTCGAGCATTAACAAATACGCCAGGCTGCCGGTTTGTGGTGCAATTTCACTGTATAATGACACAAAGATACCCTTAGGCCCGCGCCTCCAACCGATCCTCTTAACTAAAAGTGCAACCATGAGAGGGTTTATTGTGAGTGATTTTTCTGCGAAATTTCCTGTAGCAATTAACCAACTGGCTATATGGCTTAAGGAGGAAAAACTCACCTATGCTGAAACCATTGTGGATGGGTTCGATAATATTCCCCAAGCATTTATTGACCTTTTTGATGGAAAAAATAAAGGCAAAATGATCGTAAAAATCTAAGAAAAATCACATAAGTTCGTACTTTTACAGTTCAATGTGAACCCATGCGACTGGCACGTCTGCTTTTTCATATTCCACTGTTCATTTTGCTGCTCATGACCTCATGCGAATACAAACCGCATGGAGAATACTTCCTCAACCTTAGCGCCAAACCTCCTCCCGGGGTGCTGATTACCATACCCGGGCACACCGACACGCTGCTTGCCGTAAATTACCAGACATACAATGTCCAGGTGGCCTGCGAAAACAGGACCGTATTGTTTCACCGGCTCTACGTTGATGGTGTGCTTAAAGTGACGCGGGAATCGGGAAACAGTTTCCAGATCGACCCTTTCGAATATGTTCACCAGGATGGAATTTACCGGCTTACCGTTGAGATCGGGATCAACACCGGCTCGGGAAGCATCGCCGATGTGCTTGGTGCAGAGGGGTATCTTTTTCAGAAGGATTTTATGCTGGTCGTAATGTGGGAACAGGTAGGATTTTACCCCGACCTCCGGTTCGACCGGTCAAACGGGGGCATGAAGGTCATTCTCGATGTGCCTTCGAATGTTACTAATATCCGGAAGTCGGTGTTCTCGAAACGGGTTGGCGAGTCGCCAACCACCGTGTTCGCCACAGCAACAGGAAACTTCCGGTTCGAAGCCCCCGACCCCTTGTATGTGGGTGAACTAGCCAGCTATTCCGTTCAAACGTACATCGGAGATCCGGCAGGAACAACATTTTATCCTTTTGTCTCCGGCAGCAGGACTTCCGACCCCGACCTTCCTGTCGTGACTACAGGGACATCTGCGAAGGGATTTCCGGTTATCCGCTGGAATAAAACACATTACCCGGCAAACTGCGCCGGATACAGGGTATATGGGAATCAGTTGAATATACCGCGTGTAATCCAATTTCTCGGAACTGTCAACAATATAAACGATACGGTATTTGAGCCACCGGGCGCCGTTTTCCCTGCTTATTACGAGTTTCGCGTGGCGCCTGTCCCCTTACAGGCCCCTTCATGGTACACCGACCAGCTGGCATGGGAATCCTACTCAATGGGCGCAACTGCCTACACCGGGCTGAATTCTTTCTATTTCAACCGTTTCATCTCGCCCGACGGACCAATGATCTATTATACATCGACATCGGATGAGATCGTCGAATATTCCATTGAAACAAATGCCATCACCGATGTGATCGGTACATCATCCGGTTGGTTCTATACTTTTTCAGTCTCACCCAATGGGAAATACCTGCTGGCAGCAACCGGTTCAAAAGATTTTTCCTACCTGCTGTACGATCTTGTTTCAAACCAGTCAACCTGGGTTCCCAGCAGCCAGGTAATCGGATCGGGGGCGGAGACCGGGATTATTTCGGTTGCCGATAACGGCATTGGTTCCGTCATCACAGGTACCAGGATGGTTGTTTACGATTTCCTCCACCAGGTTCCCGTGACAGAGCAGAATTTTCCAACCTGGGGCGATCGCACGGTGATCTCGGCCGACGGTCAGTTTATTTTTGCTGAAGCTGCGAACCTTTACCTTTATAAACTCAGTGCCGGTATCCTGCAACAAAAATGGGTATCGTCATCGCAGCCGGGAACCTTCAGTTATTACTCATTTGAACCTTCCCGGCCTTCGAAGGCAAGAATCATGATCGACCAAACCCTGTATACAAAAGATTGCGAAACCTGGACCACCGAAGGCAGTTTCAACCCTGATTTCGACAACATCTGCAACATTGATTTCGCAAACGGGCACATCCTGGGTAAAACGGCCACCTCCTTCAAGGTGATTGACCTGAACACCGGGAACCTCCAGTTTCAGAATCCGACCGTCACAAATTCGATGACAACCGATCTGCGCATTAAGAAAAATACCGTGTACCATACCAGTGGCAAAAAACTCATCATTTTCTGACCATGATTATCAGGAACTCCATCATACTTTTACTTCTCAGCCTGTCCTGCCTCACGGTGCCTGCACAGAAGGTTGAACTGGTATTTACGGGCGGCATGGCGACATTTTCGATGAGGGATTTGAAAAAAATGAATGCGGATGTCCAGGACCAGATCCCATTCACCACCAAACTCACCGACAACTTCCCGATGACATTCCAGTTTGGCGGACATTTTGCCTTCCAGCTTGCCAGAAAGTACAAACTGGGTGTCTTATATGCATTTAACACAACAGGCAGTCGCATTTCTTCCGCCGATTATTCGGGAAGTTACCAGTTCGACAATATGGTGAGCGGGCACACCATCGGCATGATGAATGGTTTCCTGGTGTACGATCACCGTGCATTCCGCATCGACTTCCAGGCAAATATCGGTTTTGTCGCCTCGGTTTTAAAGATGAGCGAAGTGTTGACGGTAACCGATACCACCATGAGCAATACTGCACGTTATACAGCAGTTGGCATTTTCCTGGAGCCGCGGGCCGAATTTTCGTACCAGTGGAAAAACCTGAAAACCGGGATCTATCTCGGCTATTTTGTCAACCCGATGGGCCGTATACGCAATAAGGACGGTGAGGCATCCAGTTCGACCATCAACTGGAGCGGTCTGCGTTTCGGAATCGAAATAGGTTTCCGCCAGGCGAACTGATACATTTGAAGCATTGCCACTATGAATTCAACATTTATTCGGCTGTGGGGTTTTTTAAAGATCATAGATTCAATGTGAATGCATAAAATACGAAAGATAAACCCATTAAAACGCTCATTCTGATCATCTTAGCTGTGGTATCCTTCGTGGTGGCAACCACATTCGGCCAGGCTAAAAGTCCAGTGGCTACCAACATGAAAAAGGATCAAATGAACCTTTCCAATGATCTTTATATATCCTATGGTACCGGGACGCTATTTTATTTCATAGACAACCAGGGATTTAATGCCACATCCATCCGGCAAATCATTTTCAAGTTTGAAATTCCATATTCAAAGACGGGAAGGATATATTTTTCCGAAAAGGATATCCGGGCATGGCTACAAGGTGGACGCAGACAAACGGTTCAGGAAATCCAGGCTGAGGCAATGAATAGTCTGGCCATTGGATGAGTTGATGGGATTTTTTCCCTTGCGGTGAGAAAATAAAATAATCGCCGCATATTTGCGGTAAATATTTTGTATATTTACCGCACAATAGTTTTAGAAAATGGCAAAATATATTTATGAGTTCAAGAACTGGACAGATTTTTCGTGGCAGGACAAAGCCATAAACGCCGTATTTGGCGAGGTGCGGCTTATGCAGGGTAAAATTATAGGGCAAATGAACGCTTTGGGCTTTTCTGCCAAAGAAGAAGCCACGCTTACCG
>JBAXFM010000365.1:0-4504 GCA_037139855.1 Bacteroidota bacterium | reverse complement strand
AAAAAATGGTTCAGGTGCAACGACATCGCCGCCGGTATCCTCAACTACAACTATAATGTGCTGCAAACCCTCGAAGATAACGCGATCATCCTCACCGGCGGCGACAACGACACCTTCCCCCTGTGGGTGTTGCAGGATGCGCTTGGACTGAAGCCCGGCGTTGCAGTACTTAATATTTCCCTGCTCGCCAAAGAAGATTATCGTAACAAGATATTCCGTGAACTGCAGATCCCTGAAATTCAGTTCAAAGCGGAGGATTATAAGGGTCAGGATTCAATGTCAGTTGTAAGAAAAGTCATCGTTGCACAGGTGATGACAAAGGCAAAACGCCCGGTATATCTTTCTCTTACCACCGATATCCGCGATTATCTTGATACAGATATTCAGAAAAATTTATACCTTTCGGGGCTGGCCATGCGTTATCAGGAAAAGGAATTTGATAATCTCGGGGTGATCCGCCGACATTTTGAGAACGACTACCTGCTCGACTACCTTGTCGTAAACTTCACAGAGGATCCTTCCGCAGCCGTGGTGGCCCAGATGAACACAGGCTACCTGCCATTGCTGATCAAGCTGTGCAGCCACTACACGTTGTCGGGAGAGAGTGAAAAGCTGGTAAAAGTGCATCGGTTGATTGCTGCAATTTCGGACAAAGCCGGTATGGCGATAGATATGAAACAATACAATAACTGCGAATAAAAGGGCGGATGAGCCATTTCCGTAAAAATTACGAACAGCAAAGCGACGAGGAGATCATGCTTCGCCTCCGGGAAAAGGAGCGCGAAGCATTCTCTGTGTTATACGACCGCTATGCAGGAGAGATGGTGAATTTCTTTTATCGCAGACTGGGACAGGATGAAGCCAAAGCACAGGATTTCCTGCATGATCTTTTTCTTAAACTCCTCAATGACCCTGAAAAATACACACCGGGAAAAGCCTTCAGACCATGGCTCTATTCCATTGCCCTGAATATGTGCAAAAATGAATACAGGAAACTTAAAGTGAGGGAGGATTACCGGCTTTCCGGTTTTTCGGATATATCCGGAAGTTTTGATGGGATAGACAAAATCGATACGAAACTTTTCGAAAAGGAGCTGACAACCAGGCTCAACCTTCTTGACGAAACCCACCGGGAGGTGTTTCTGCTTCGTTTTCAGCAGGAACTCTCCATTGCCGAAATCGCCGAAATGATGGGTTGTCCTGAAGGGACTGTCAAATCGAGGTTATTCTACACCCTGAAAGCCCTCTCGATGCAACTAAAAGTGTTTAACCCGTTGATCAATTAAATGATGGAAGAGAATATTTTTGATGCCTTGCCCGGTTTCGACCGCATGCTTGAGCAGAAAACCTTTGATAAGTTGTCCAGCCAGGAAAAGGAGCTGGTACTGCAGTTCATTTCTGAAGAAGAATACAACCGCTTCAGGGAGGCCGTCAGGCTATCGCAGCCCGCAAAGCTAAACAGTAAACCCCTTTTTGCTCCCGATCCCCTGGTTAAAATCAGGCTGATGCAAACATTCAGCCCTGCTGAAAAATCACATCCCGCCTCCGTTCCAGAAAAATTTTCACGCTTTCTGAACTACCGCATCCCGATCTACCAGGTCGGCCTGGCGGCTTCAGTGTTCCTGTTTTTTGTGTTTTACGTTTTCCTACATAACTATCGCACGCCCGGCCAGGCAGCCGTTGCCGACACCGTGTATGTTGACAAGCCCATATTGCAAAATGATACCATTTGGCTGGAGAAACCGGAAGTAAACAAACCGCAGAAGTTACAGACAGCTAAACACTATCCCAAAACCAGGAATAACAGGACCCCGCATTCCCTGCCCGAAAATCCATTTTACACCAGCCAGATGCAGGATGCCATGAGCAGGATGTCAGTCATCGCGGGGTTGGGTAAAGACAAATCGGTTAACCACGATGCCGGGTTGATGAAGCTGGTGGCAGTGGGCATGGTAACCACGACATCACCCTGAAAATTATCATGAAGTACTTTGATATCAAATAAGATGAAAAATCCGATCCTTCGCCTGACTTTCATCGTTCTTTTGTGCTTGAAAGCCGGGCTGTCCTTCTCCCAAACAACAGAATGGTTGTGGGCCAAAGGTGCAGGGGGCCCCAATGATGAAATGGGCGTTTCTGTAGCCACCGATGCATCAGGCAACGCCTTTGTAGCAGGATATTTCAAAAGCCCCAGCCTCACGCTCGGCTCTATTACCCTCACCCGGACGGGCAATTGCAACGTGTTCCTGGCGAAATATGATGCCGGGGGAAATGTAATCTGGGCCATCAGCCCCCCGGGAACCGATTACGACATGCCTTATGCTGTTGCAACGGATGCATCGGGTAATGTGGTGGTGGCAGGGCTTTTTTCAAGCCCGGTGATCACCTTTGGTTCTATCAGCCTTACCAACGCTGGAATTGAAGATGCTTTCGTGGCGAAGTATGATGCTGCAGGGAATGTGATGTGGGCGAAAAGAGCCGGGGGTGCCGATTGGGACCACGCCCATGGCCTCGCCGTGGATGGCACCGGAAATGTTTTCCTTGCCGGGTCCTACAGAAGTCCTTCAATCATATTCGGTTCCATTACCCTGACAAACACCGCCGCGGGGATTTATGATGCGTTCCTGGTAAAGTACGATTCCGGTGGAAATGTTTTATGGGCTGCGGCAGCCGGTGGACCGGGCAACAACCTGCCGATGTCCCTGTCAACAGACCAGTGGGGAAATGTATTCATGACGGGAGCTTATACAGGACCCCTCATGACCTTTGGTTCCATGACCGTGACCAACAAAGGTCTGGATGACCTGTTCATAGCAAAATATGATGAGTCAGGGAATGTACTCTGGGCGAAAAGTGAAGGGGGATCCCGCGAGGACAACTGCTATTCAGTGGCAACGGATGGTGCCGGGAATGCATATATAACCGGCTTGTTCAGGAGCGAGACCATCACCTTTGGGACAATTGACTTGTGGAATTCTGCGGGTTGGTATCCCACTACGGATATCTTTCTTACAAAATACGATGGCTCCGGGAATGTGCTCTGGGCCTCCGGCGCCGGGGGGCTTCAGAATGATCAGGCCAATTCGGTCGTCACAGATGCTGACGGGAATGTCTTTTTCACAGGTTTTTTCTACAGTGACAGCGCCACCTTCGGCTCAACCATCCTGGTTAATGCTAATGATCATTCGGACATGTTCCTCGCGAAATTCGACCCGGCAGGAAGCAATCTGTGGGCCCTCCGTGCCGGGGGCACTGACGACGACAACGGGAGTTCCGTCGCGGTGGATCCAACCGGCAACATATTCATGACGGGCACCTTTGCCAGCCCCGTCATTACATTTGGTTTTGATACGCTGAATAATTCGGGCGGCGGCGATCTTTTCCTGGCCAGGCTGGACGATAACGTCACTGGTATTGGTGAATTCCCCAAATCCGAGGGCCTGTCACTCTTCCCAAGCCCTGCCACGAACCAGATCACCATTACATCCCTGACGGGGGCAGTTGCTGGCACAGTAACAGTTTTCAACCTCGAAGGTGTGCGATACCTGCATCAGGATATCACTGACATTACCTCCCGGCTCGAAATCAGCGCCCTTCCCCCCGGGTTATATTTCGTAAGGCTGGTCAGTAAGCAGGGAGTGCAGTTGGGAAAATTCATGAAGAAATGATGTATAATAGAAATCATTCAACTGGTTTTTTGTGGTTTTTGAAAATTTAATATTTTTGATACCATAAAATTAATTTTGACATAAACGGCCAATCCATGTTTGTAAAACAAATTAACACCCCCGATTATGAAAAACCAGATCATTCTTTTCTTCGCACTGCTGCTCATCACAGGAAGTTCCCTCTTTTCCCAGGTGGCCGTCAGCCCCGACGGCAGCCTGCCGGATAACTCGGCCATGCTGGATGTAAAATCCACTTCCGCGGGTTTGTTGCCTCCCCGTATGACAAAAGCCCAGCGGGACGCTATTCCAACGCCCGCAGCCGGATTAATTATTTTTAATACCACTACCGCGACGCTGAATGTCTTTAACGGAACCATATGGAATTACATGGACGGTACACCTGCTGATCTCTGGAGATGCGGACAGCCCGTGACCGACAGCCGCGACAACAAAGTATATAACACTGTGATGATCGGAACAAAATGCTGGTTTGCACAGAACCTCAATGTTGGAACCATGCTCATTGCCTGGCAAACACAACAAACAAACAACAGTATACTTGAAAAATTTTGTTTTGGGGATCAGGAGCCGAATTGTGACATTTATGGCGGGTTGTACCAATGGAATGAGATGATGCAGTATGATACCATACCGGGAATGCAGGGAATATGTCCCACCGGCTGGCATTTGCCTGCGCAAACTGAATGGTCTGCCCTCTTAACACTCCTGGGAGGCGATTATTGGGCAGGAGTAAAGATGAAGGAGGCCGGCACCTTGCATTGGATCTCTCCAAATACGGGAGCAACCAACGAAAGTGGATTTACCGCCCTTCCGGC
>JBAXFM010000364.1:0-4511 GCA_037139855.1 Bacteroidota bacterium | reverse complement strand
GGAAATGGAGGCCAGATTTCTCCCAATGAGACCCGCATTTTCTCATTTATAGAATATTCCTAAGCAACTCAAAATTATTATCATTGACTATCAACACCTTATGACACGAAATTAATTGGCATGGTATTGGTTATATAAAGAACAACAAAGCACAACGAATAAACTGAAACCTAAACAAACAACTTAAAATGAAAACCCTGAACCAAACCAGACCAACCGCAACCCTGATCCTCACCGCAGGATTGGTGATTTCGGTGGCCTCTGTTTTTGGCCAGCCGCTCAAAGTCAATGTGAAGGTCAATTCAACCGTCGGAATTCAGCAGGAACAGCCTTTCGAAGTAGTAAAGGGACAAAAATCCAGCAAAATGAACGCCACCGGCACCTTCATCATCAAAGCAAAAGAAAACAGCAACGTACTCGTTTCAATGAATGCACCGGATGTGCTGGTTAACAAGGAAAAACAAACCATGCCACTGAACATGAGCCTTGCCTGGCACAACAACACCCCCTGCAACGAAAACAAACTCCGGTTCAACACCAATAAAACCAATACGTTTACCTTCAGCCAGGCTGGCAATGAAAAAGCAACCCAGGATGACAACCGGCTCGGTTACCTCTACCTGAAAGGAACTGCCGAAGTTCCGGCCGATTCCAAAAGCCCCTTCACAGGCACCATTAACCTGACCTTAGAATATTAATAAACCAACCATACTGAAGAATACCCATTGAATTCAAAACAGCAATAAAATACAGACAAACAACAAACAAACAAACAAACAAACAAACAAAAACAACTAAAAAACCAAAAACCATGAAAACAACAATGAAATTATTCGCAGCTTTAACAATTATGTTAGGATTTACAGTTACTAGCTTTGGTCAGATTGTTAACAACATTGCTGCAACAGCAAACGTTTTGGGTGCATTATCGGTTAATAAAGTTACTGACTTAGCATTTGGAAATGTAGCGCTTGCAGGGTCAAAAAGTGTAAGTATTGAAGGTCTTGCATCAGGACCTGGTAGTGCCGGAGGAACAGTAACCGCAGGATGTTTCAGAGTGGACAAGACCACAGGTACACATGTAGACGTTACTTTCACAACTTTACCCACCCCATTGATTGGTAGTGTTACTGGTTCTACTTTACCAATAACTTACGATGCTGCAACTTGGAACACTTCAGTTTCAGTTGGCGCGGGTACTGAGGTTTCGTTAGTACCTAATACTCCTACACAAATAGATGATTCCTCTCCTTCTGTTTGGGTTCATCTTGCAGGTACTGTAAACCCAAAAACTACTGGTACTGGTCAAACCGTTGTAGGTACATACACAGCAAACGTCTATTTAAGTGCCGTGTACAACTAAAAACTAAAACATACCGGAACTCTAACTTATTTGCAGTTCCGGTATGTTTTATTTATCAAACCCTGTAAACTTGAATCCAGAATAATTTCTGGATTTTTTTTTTACTATCTGAGTTAAATATTTTTGTAATTTCACAGTGCTTTTCATGTAACCTTTTTGATTTCCATCCGTATCAATGACAAAACGACTATATTACGTTTGTTCAACTCTACAAAACAAATAGTTAAATATCCACAATCATGAAAAAAACAAAAACTGGAATCCTATTATTATTTTTACTCCTTAGTTATGAAGTTCTGCTTGCACAAATCTCCATTTCACCTCCCTACGTTTCAGTTGATGGGAAAAGCGGAATAGGGAACATGTTCATTACTAATACTTCCACACAGCCGCAAGAAGTTGAGATTTCATTTGTATTTGGTTATCCGGGATCTAATTCCGAGGGAAATACGGTGATGATTTATACTGATACCATTGCTTATAAACAATATGCCATGGATCCAGTCGTGCATGCTTTTCCTCGCACTTTCATCCTGTCAGCCAACAAGCAGCGTGCTGTTCGTGTTCAGGTTAAACCTTCACCTGGAATGAAAGATGGGTTCTATTTTACACGTGCCAAAATTCAATCAAAACCACAAACAACTGAGGTTACTAAGCCAGTAACAGATGGCATCACTACAAATATTATTTTTAATTTTGAACAAGTTATCCCGGCCTTTTATAAGCGTGGTACTGTTACCACAGGCCTAAAGGTTGGCAAGATTGAGGCTATACAAAAAGACACTTTACTCATAATCAAAGCTCAGCTTGACCGAACTGGAGATGCCCCTTACATAGGGAGCATGATTGCAAAACTTAGAAACTCAAATGGGAAGGTTGTTGCCTCAGCCCAATCCTCAACCACGGCATATTTTTCAGTACTAAGACGACTGGATATGAGCATTGCGAATATTACTCCAGATTCATACAAACTGGAACTCACCTTCGAAACTAAACGTGGCGACATGGCAATCACCGACTTGGTGCAGGCTTCACCCGTAAGTGAGTCAGTTGATGTTTTGATCAAATAGTTATGGCCAATGTGAAAAATGAAAACAAACTCATTTCATTTTTCCTTCTTGTTTCCCTTATATTTCCATTCTCTCAGGCTTTTTCACAGGGTGTCAACGATGAGGAGGTAGTGTTGGCATTCAGGTATCCTGCGATTGGAAGTTTTTATATTAGCAGCATCTTAAATGGCCAAACAAGTCAAACTTACTTGCCTATTATCGAGCTTTTCAATACTTTTCAGATCATTTATGAACCAGATATTAAAAACTTTACTGTTCGGGGAAGTTATCTAAGTCCTAATAACATTTTTGAAATAAATCTCAACACATTACAAATCAAACTAGGAAAGGAAGTATTTGTCATCACCCCCGATGATTTTCGTATTGGTGCAATGGACTTTTATCTGACACCTGCTATTTTTGAAAAGGTTTTCGGTCTGATTTTTACAGCAAACATTGATTATCTGACACTAAGTCTTGTGACAGAAAAAAAACTGCCGATAGAAGAGAAGCAGGAACGTGAAGCACAAAGAAATAAAATGCAAGTCGGCCAAGGGAACGAAGCGGGCTTCCCTCTAGTGTATAAACGGAAACGCAAGATTTTGGGTGGTGCCATGGTTGACTATGCACTGAATGGATCTTATACCAATAATTCGCAGAGTTTTGGTTATACCTTAACGGGCGGGATGGAAGTGCTTGGCGGTGATATACAGGGTACCGTTGTCGGAACGAAAGCAGCAAATGCACCAAATAATATACAGGCAAGCGGACTTCGGTGGCGATTCGTGGTACGCGAAAACCCGTTTTTTTCAAGTGTAACGGCAGGGCAATTGTCCACCACCGGTTTGCAAGGCAAGCAGATCAGGGGCATCGCGATTACCAACAACCCGGTTGAGCCCCGAAGAAGTTATGACACCTATGTGTTTGATGGTCATACAGAACCGCAGTCTGAGGTTGAATTGTACCTGAACGATCGCCTGATCGCTTACATGCGGGCCGATGAACTCGGGTATTACCGGTTCAATGTCCCTATCTCCTATGGCACCTCTCGTTTGAGTACCCGTGTTTACACGCCATCCGGGGAGGTTATTCTGATTGCCAGGGAGATGCAGGTGCCCTTCACCTTTCTACCACAGGGAGTGGTATCATACAATGTGCAAGCAGGTACGGTTGAAAGTTCTGTGTTTGACTCCACAATGAGTACGGCCATGTATGTCGCACACGGCGATGTGGCAGTAGGGATCACCAAATGGCTCACCGGTTCGGTGGGCGCTGATTATTCTGCCACAAAGTTATGGTCTTCAACACGTCTTTTTTACGGCAGCCTTTCTACCCGCATTGCCAAGCAATATATCGTTACAGCAGATATAGCCCCCGACAATTATTACCGTTTTTCAGGCAGCGTAATGTATCCTTCCGATCTCAGCATAAATTTTATATATTCTCATTATCCTCACACCGGCCCTTTCAATACGCAGGGCGTTACAGATGATCTGGTGGGAAGCCTTTATCTGCCCATCAACCTGTTCGGACTCAAGACCGGATTGCGCTTCGGTGGTCAGCATACACAGTTACCCGGTAAAACAGCTTCTAAATTCAGCGTTGATTTCAGTTCAAAAATCTGGCAATTTAATTTCCGGGCCAATTACCGGAATGCATTTGCCCGGATCCAAAACCTGACCTTGTTTAGCGAACATTCACTTATAACCTCGCTTACCTATACCATTGCACGTACGCCTGGGGTGCCGGTCTTCGTCAGGGGTACATTCATCAGAGGTCAGGCGTTGTTTGATTTCACCTTTGGTAAATTTATACAGACTGACCTCCAGTTTTCGCGTACTTTGTTCCGGAATGGCCGGTTGAACATCAACCTTGGATATAACTTTCAACAGAAATCCTTTGCGACCGAAGTGAGTTTTACCATCGACCTGAATATCATCCGTTCTACCACCACCTTCAACTCAGTGGGGAGTGCGATCGCCTTAAGACAGAGTTTAAACGGATCTATTGGGATGGATGCACGCAAAGGCCGGATGGAACTTTCAAACCGTGACCAGTTGGGGCGAGCAGCCCCTTCAGCGGTATCGTATGTTGACAAC
>JBAXFM010000363.1:0-4551 GCA_037139855.1 Bacteroidota bacterium | reverse complement strand
GCCCCCCCAGCCCAAGGTGCATCGTGTCCTTTGACACAAAATAAGGATCAAGGACTACGAAAAAGGAGTTGCCGCCTGGTGAGGTAAAGGAGTAGGCCAGGTGGTCATAGCCAGTCGGCCCGTTGGTGGGGTTCTCCGAAAATACCTTCTGGTATTCCTGCTGGTTGACGAGCAGAGAACCATATGAAGCGTGGTGGTGATACAACTCATGGTTGCCGAGGGCGGTATAAAGGGGTATCCCGCTGCCAAGGGGTGCCCACATGTCTTTCCATGTCTGGAAGGTATAAACGCTATTCATATAGCCCCTGTACGACATGTCACCGCCGAACATGACGAAGGACGGTTTGGGAGACAACATCGCGATCGCACGGATAATCGGTTTCAGGGCTGTGGTGTCTACCGGATAGCCCATCGAATCACCTCGACTGTCGGCCAGGAATACGAAACGAAGCGTTTCGCCATTCGGAACAGGTGGTTCGGTAGTGCTTTTCTTGCAGCCGCCCAGAAAAGCGATAACGATAAGGAGCATGACAATTGATGAGCTGATGAGTTTACTTTTTACATCCCGGAATGACTTTTTGCCTTCAACGGTTTGAGATTTAATCCTGAAGTTTACTGTAATTGACATAACTTGTTCCCTTTCTTGGTTTAGTAACAGATTTATAATGGTTGAAAATCACATTTTACATTGAAACCGGGCATGGACAGCATTAGCAACATGAGCGTCTTCATATCCGCTTAACAAGGGCCAATTTCATAATCCTTTCGATAAACTCCCGCTTGCCTGCTCCTTTACAGATCGCCTCCACACCCTTGGGCAGTGTTGCTATCTCATTGCAATCCATGGTCAGAATGATCGTCTTCATCGCCGGATACACCATTTCCCCATCTCTGGCAATAGTTTCGTCACACTGGTACAAGTCCTCATCCACCAGCAAAATATCTATGAGCAATTTGTTCAAGGCATCCTGCCGGAAGTCTGAAACGGGAAGCAGAACAACCTCGAATCCTTCCACCTGCTCCAGCATGGTTTTCAGCCCCTGGCAGTAAGTTTGATTAAAGTCGGCAACCGCTATGGTAATCATCATTGACAAATTAAACCGTATGGTAAAAATACAATAGTGAAGTAGCGGTATTTTTAAGTGGAATCAATGAAAACAGGAAGGGAATAACCTGAATTTCACTCAGGGTAAACCCTTAAAAACATGGATAAAAACTCAGACTTCCTGACTACTTCGCAAACTAATTTATCGCTAATCAACGGATTAGTCTGAGTTATGTGAATTGATAAAATGTTTTCGGTATTTAATGGGGCTAAAGACCCGATTTACATTTGCTATTCCTTATAACAGTCAGCTAAAGCTGACTGCAATAGATGCACTCTGCTTTCAGATTATTCTGTTGCAAACAGCTAAAGATGACTGTAACAGGCTCCTGAAATGGGATCATCTATTGCAGTTGGCTTTAGCCAACTGTTTTAGGTTATGATTCAAATCTTCCGGCTTTAGCCACATTAATTCAGGCTTTAAAATCCTTTGAGGATTATGATGTCACAAATTTTCCATTACATCGTTTGCGGGTCTGCTTATGTTAATATAGAGATAATCATCCTGTTTAAAATATGTGGTCAGGAAACCTGAAATTATTCAACGGAATAAAACTGGTTGCGGATGGCCCAGGCGATCAGGCCGGCAACGTTTCTGACGTCGGCTTTCAGAAACAGATTGGTACGGTGGGTTTCGACCGTTTTACTGGAAATATACAGGCGCTCTGATATCTCCTGGGAAGTAAATCCCTGACAGATCAGCACCATGATCTCCATTTCGCGGGTGGTCAGTTCCTCCGTCCCCGTTGTTTTTCCTTTGTGCCTGAAAGCAAGCTTCTGCAGAATCTCCTGGCTGAAGTAGGCGCCTCCCCTGTGAACCTCCCGGATGGCCTGTTCCAGCTCGAATTTGTTTGCCTTCTTGAGGATGAACCCTTTCACGCCTGCCTGGATCATCTGGGTATAATGACCGGTGTCGGAGAACATGGTGAGGGCAATCACTTTCAGTTCTGGCTTTACTTTCAAAGCCCGCTCGGTAGTGAGCGCGCCGCCGACGACAGGCATTTCAATATCCATCAGCGCAACATCCACTTCCGTTTCGTGAAGCGCCTCTACAAAACGGTTCCCGTCGGAGGTATCGTAAACCACTTCGATACCGTCGATCTGGTTTAAAACGAGGAGGATTCCTTCCCGAAAAAGGTTGTGGTCGTCGATGATCGCCAGTCTGATCTGTTCCATTTCAAAGGGGTATTATAATATCTACTGAAATTCCGGCATTCGGAGAACTTACAACCGATAGCGTTCCTCCAAATGACTCTACTCTGTTCGTGATGTTGGGTATCCCCTGGCCCACCCGTTGTCCCGATGAAGCAGTGAACCCTTTGCCGTTGTCGGAATACCGGATCGCCAGTTTACCATCCCTGCGTCCGATATCTAAGCTGATCCTTGTTGCTTCCGCATGTTTCAGGGTGTTGTTGATCAGTTCAGTGATACAGCGGTAAACCGCCAGCTCGATCTTCGGGTCCAGTCTTTCTTCAAATCCCGCAATAAAGGAAATCTCATATTTTTCATTTGCCATCAACGGGGCCAGTAAATTGTTCAGCGCGGTCATCAGCCCATGTTTTTCCAGCACATGGGGACTGATATTGTGTGAGATCCTGGACACTTCATCGATTGCCTCGGAAATCACCATCTGCAGCCGGTCCCTGATGGCCGCACTGTGCTCGGGTTTCGCATCAAGAAAAGCTTGAAAATAATGATTAATGGCCGAAAGAACGGGTCCGAGTCCATCGTGAAGATCACGGGCAATACGTCTTCGTTCGTTGTTTTCGGTTTCCACAACCGCCTCGATCAGCTTCTGTTTCAGGGCCCCCTGTCTTCTCAGCCTGAAATAGAAAAGGCTGAAAACAAAGGCAAGAGTGAGTGTGATGGAGATGATGATCAGCAGAATAATCTGGCGATGGTTAAATTCATTTTTTTTCTGCTCCTCCCTGATCTTTTGTTCCTTGACAAACAGGTCGTACCTCGCAGATTGCTCAATGATCTGGTTGTTCATCCGGTCTCTGTAGAATTCACCCTTCAACAGGTCGCCCAGGTTTTGAAATTCGTACGCATCCTTGAAATTGCCGGTTGCTGAATTGACAATGGCATATTGCCCGTAGATCCGCATATAGAGATTACGGTTCTCCCATAAGGGCGAAAGCCGGGTGGCCTCTTCCAGAGAACCCAGCGCAGCGTGGTAATCCTTTTTCCCAATATACAGGTTGCTCAGGTTGATGAGTGAATTCATCGCATGGAAAGTCATCCCGGCTGCAAGGAAATTGGTTACCGATTGTCGCGACAGATCAAAGGCTTTATCGTATTTTTTTTGCCGGATATACTGATAACTCAGTTCATTCTGGGACGCGGCAAGGTCCCGTTTGTCGCCGATCCTGCCGGAGAGTTCCATACAAAGCAGGGAATACTTAAAAACAGAGTCGCGATAACTCCCCGCCGGCTCAGCGGATTCGTTGTAAAGGGCTGCCAGGCGATTCAAGGCATAGGCCTGGTTCTCGTCAGAAAGGGGCAAAGGTCGTTCCAGCAGCCCGTAGATCAGACCGATCCCCTTACGGTATTCAAGTTTCTGGCGATAGGCCTCGCAGAGTTCAATCTTGAAGTGGTCCGCATCTGCTGTATTTCCAGGGAGAATCTCAATAGCCCGCATCAGCAGCCTGATCGCATTGTCGGGCATGGACCGTTCAAGGTACCATCTGGCACAGTATTGCAGTGAGTCAGCATGATTGAGCGAATCAGGAACTACTGGTTGTGTGATCCCGGGAATGGAGGCCCCGGCATTAGCTGCCTCCTTTATTCTCATCTGCAGATAATTGAGCCAGGAGTGCTGCACTATTGTAAGCTCATCCCCGTATGCAGAAAGTGTTTCAAAACATCTTACGGAAGTTCTGACATCGGTCGCCAGGCAGCTCAGCGCTTTGTTATACACAGAATCAAACCTTGTTACTAAAATCCTCTCCTGGCCGATAAGCGTCGTTGTCAGCAAAATTAACAGGAGAGTTGCAACGGTCTTGCAAGGTCGTTTCAAGATCATGAGTATTAAAACAGCTTCGGGATAAAGATACAATTATTATCATATGAAACAGAACTTTTTTATCATGAATAACAGAGCAAGTAACTATATTTGTTACATCATTGAAAATTTTCTATGGACGCTCTCCCGGGGATACTGCATACTCCAGTGAAAACCGTTTTTGGACTCATTGTCCTCCTGATTTTTGCAGTTTCCTGCTCCACCAACAGGAAAAGTTTCGAACCCTACGAATTCGATGAAACAAAAAAACTGGTGGCCTTTGTTGAAGATGCCGCTGACCTTGTAAAGGTAAAAGGAGTTGCTGCATTCCATGACTTCGCCCGGAAGAACAGTACATGGCAGAGTGGCAACCGGTATCTGTTTGCTTATGACCTTGACGGAACCTGCATTTTTCACCCGGTTACCCCGGAACTGATCGGGA
>JBAXFM010000362.1:0-4569 GCA_037139855.1 Bacteroidota bacterium | reverse complement strand
CCCAACCAACAGAACCGGAATCTGCCATTCTATCCAATTGAACTACGGAGCCAATAATGGCGCAAAGATAACTCTTTTCCTTATATTATTTTTCGACTTTTCGACTTTTACCTGTGACTTTTCCTACCTTTGCACCCCGAAAACCAACATTCGTACTTATGTCAGAAAAAATAAAAGATAAAGTTGCTGCGGGTGTAGCAACAGGACTGGCCGTGCAGGAGATATTCCGCATTGCGAAGGAACAAAAATTTGCCATCCCGGCGGTGAATGTAATCGGATCCGATTCCGTGAATGCTGTAATGGAGGCTGCGAAAACAGTCAACTCTCCCGTAATAATTCAATTTTCCAACGGCGGCGGAATTTTTTATGCCGGAAAATCCCTGAAGAACGAAAATGAGCGCATCGCCATCAAAGGGAGCATTGCCGGGGCACAACATGTGCATGAGCTTGCTGAATTATATGGCATCCCGGTGATTCTCCATACCGACCATGCCGCTAAAAAGTTGCTACCCTGGATCGACGGACTGCTGGATGCCGGCGAAAAATATTTCGCAAAATACGGCAAACCGCTGTTTAGTTCCCACATGCTTGACCTTTCGGAAGAACCGCTGGAAGAAAACATCGAAATCTGCAAACGTTATCTCGAACGCATGAGCAAGATGGGAATGACCCTCGAAATTGAACTCGGGGTAACCGGAGGCGAAGAAGACGGTGTTGACAATACCGGCATCGACAGTTCCCGTTTGTACACCCAGCCTGAGCATGTGGCACATGCCTATGAGACCTTGCTGAGCGTGAGTCCGAATTTTACGATTGCTGCATCCTTTGGCAATGTTCACGGGGTTTACAAGCCAGGCAATGTGAAACTTGAACCAAAAATCCTGCACAACTCACAATTATATATTCAGGAGAAGTTTAAGACTGGACCCAACCCGGTAAATTTTGTATTTCACGGCGGTTCTGGTTCTGAGCCTGAAAAAATTGCCGAAGCCCTTGGATACGGCGTAGTGAAAATGAATATTGATACCGACACCCAATGGGCTTTCTGGGATGGCATCCTGAATTTCTATAAAAAGAATGAAGGGTATCTGCAGGGCCAGATTGGCAACCCTGACGGAGAAGATAAACCCAATAAAAAATTCTATGATCCGCGAGCCTGGCTGAGGGAAGGTGAAAAATCAATGGTAGAACGGTTGAAAGTCGCTTTTACCGATCTGAATTGTATCGACAGATATTAGTCCGGATGCGAATTGCAAAAAACGGGATGAGGCTGTATCAAAAGTGGAAATTTTAATACATCCTCATCCTTTTTTTTAGAATGCACTTCCCGAAGCGAGGGTTCCCTTTGGATGTATGCTGAGTACCGGAAATGGAGAGTGATTGACCATTTGATGTGCATAAGGCCCAAGGAAAATGTTGGCGGTGGTTGTTTCCTGTTCGGTCATGATGGCAATCAGGTTGGCATCAATTTTAGCAGCATATTCAATGGTGGAGTCTGAAATGTTCTCACAATCCACATGATCCAAACGGTGTTTAATTTGTTCTTCCGTGAAATAGTCCATCACCTGGGCAGCATACAAGTCAACCTTTTGTCTGATTGCCTTAAGCTTTGAGGTGTACAGTTTCAGCACAAAAACCTCTGCATCATGTCTTTTTGCAATGTATCCGGCGAAGGTAGCCTTTTGCCGGGTTTCCTCTGCACTGTCGATGGGCAGGAGAATCTTTGTCAATGGGCGTTGAATATTTATTCCGCCCCGGATGGTGATGACCGGGCACATACTTGAAGAAACGATCTTGTTGGCATTGCTCCCGATCCAGAATTCTTCAAACCCCGACGCTCCATGGGTTCCGGTAACAATCAGCATGGCCTTGATCGCCTTTGCCTCTTCGGTAACCTCCTTATAGATTTTACCTTTCCTGATTTTCCACGTTATTGAAACACCGGGATGTTCAGGGTGATATTTTGCAATCAACTCTTCAAATGCTTTTTGAACATCCTTTGACAAATCAAGCGGTTTATCCTCATATTTTTCCTTATCGGCTGTTGCCTTTTGAACCCATAGCAATACCAACTCACCATGGCAATGCTCGGCAATAGACATAGAATGAAGAAATGCATTGATTGAACACTCTGAAAAATCAATGGCTACAACTATTTTATTCATATCCGGTGGTTTTAGTAATTTGTTTTAGGTAAATTGATCTGATCTGCAACAATGAATGCATTGGGGTAATCGCCTGTTAATGCCATTAGAAACCGCTGAACATCAAGCTTTGTGCGGAAATCACCAATTCTGACTCTGTAATTGGGCGATTTAAAAGTAAGGTACACGCCTATATCGGGGAACCTGGATTGAAAATCACTCTGCACCGACTGAGCCTTGGTTTTGGAATTGTTTCCTGATTCGGAAAAAACCTGGATTCTGAATCCATCCATGGTATTGAGCGTTTGATTGATCTGAATATGTTTATTCACCAGCAAATCAACCCTGGAATCCTGAATTATTTCTGTTTTTCCATCAGTTACATCCTGGTCCTGCGCAAATACCGTGTTAACCCGGATTAGCAGGAATATAAAGATCAGACAAGATGAAACCAACGTTTTCATAATTAAATCAAAGTGAATTTTTCCTGTGGATGAATACTTAATACCGGGATCGGAGATTGATTGATAAGTTGTTGTGCCTGTGCTCCCAGCAGAATATTCAGCGGGGTTTCCTGTTCGGTCATCATGGCAATGAGGTCGATGTTCACCTTTTCGGCATAAACCAGCACTGCTTTTGTAAGGTCATTCGCTACGATGCTGTCTTCAATAATCTGAATCTGATGCTGTTGAAGATAGGCAAGCGCTGTTTGGGCGATTTTATTTGTAATCCGCTGGATGGATTTGAGATGGCTGTTATGGGTGGTTACGAGATGTACTTCCGACTTAAATAATTTCGCCAGTTTTACCACGAACGGAACTTTCTGCAATGTTTCGAGGGAACCGTCCATGGGAACCAGAATACGGTCAATCTTTTTCCGGATGGCGAAGTCGTGGCGAACAGTAATCACCGGACTGGTGGTATAGGTCACAATTTTATAGGCATTGCTGCCGATCCAGAACTCTTCATACCCCGAAATGCCATGGGCTCCTGTTACAATCAGTTCAGCCTCAACGAGCCTTGCCAGGTTATCCACTTCACGGTATATTCTTCCTTTTTTAAGTTTATAATCCATGGATATTCCCTTGACCAGTTTGGTACTATACTGAGCAATCAGTTCTTCAAACCTTTTTTTTGCTTCATTTCTCACTTCATTGGATGAATCGGGATAAACCGATTCCTGGGAGCTGAGTTTATCCACCCATACAAGATGAATGTCCGATTTCATTTTATTGGCCATGGAAATGGCATACTCCATGGCATGGATGGATGTGTTTGAAAAGTCGACGGCTACAATAATGGGTTGCATGTTCAACGAGTTTATTTAATACCGTAAAAATAGGAAAATTTATTTACAAAAAGAATTTACAAAAATAATTTACTTTTGTGAGGATGAATGAAAATCTTGATCCTACCGGTAAGTTGCTGAATCCCGCTGAAAAAGAGATTGAAAAAACCTTGCGTCCGGGAGGTTTTATGGAATTTTCGGGGCAGGATGCCATTGTTGAGAACCTGAAGATCTTCGTTCAGGCGGCCAAACAGCGTGGCGAGGCGCTTGACCATGTATTGCTTCACGGTCCGCCGGGATTGGGAAAAACAACCCTGGCGCATATCATTGCGAATGAGTTGAATGTAAACATGCGTGTTACTTCGGGCCCCGTACTCGACAAGCCGGGTGATCTGGCGGGATTACTCACCGGGCTTGAAGCCAACGATGTGTTGTTCATTGATGAGATCCACCGGTTATCGCCCGTTGTGGAGGAATATCTTTATTCGGCCATGGAAGATTATAAAATCGACATCATGCTCGAAACCGGTCCGAATGCCCGGAGCATTCAAATCAAGCTCAACCCCTTTACCCTGGTGGGCGCCACTACCCGTTCGGGTTTGCTCACAGCACCGTTGCGTTCGCGTTTTGGAATTAATTCACGGCTCAACTACTACAAAGCCGAAACCCTTGAAAAGATCATTGATCGTTCGGCAGAAATTCTTGGCGTACCCATCGACCACACCGCCACCAGCGAAATTGCACGGAGAAGCCGCGGAACACCCCGTATTGCCAACCTTTTATTGCGGCGGGTGCGCGATTTCGCCCAAATCAAAGGCGATGGGAACATTGATCTGAAAATCAGTCAGTATGCGCTTGGCGCCCTCAATGTTGATAAACACGGCCTCGACGAAATGGATAACAAGATCCTGGTCACCATCATCGAGAAATTCAAAGGTGGCCCGGTTGGCCTTGGCACCATTGCCACAGCCGTTTCTGAGGATTCAGGCACTATCGAAGAGGTGTACGAACCTTTCCTCATCCAGGAGGGTTACCTCATGCGTACCCCGCGCGGGCGTGAAGTGACGGAGCTGGCTTACAAACATCTGGGGAAAATTAAACTGGGGACACAGGATACGTTATTTTGAATGTCGAATA
>JBAXFM010000361.1:0-4589 GCA_037139855.1 Bacteroidota bacterium | reverse complement strand
CCGAACCCCCTGAACTATTGTCTGTAAACACATAAAAGCAGGTGTTGGCATCCACTGCGCACACACTGCTCATAATCGCCCCGCCGGGCGCCGGAATGGAGTCAAATTCCCACGTATTACCTCCGTTATTTGTTTTAATCGCATAACTATACGGAACCAGGCCTAAATCATCCATGGCCAGTGTCCCGAGCCATACAGTTGACCCGTCAACAATTGATATCCAGCGTGGATAGTTACCATAGGGCGGATGGTTGTATGGAAGGTCCATCGGAATAAACTGGGCATGGACAGTGATCAACATGTTTAATGAGATCATCAGCAAGTAAATTTTTATTTTCATAGGAGGTGTTTAAAATTTGTGACTGAACAGTTGATTAAAGGTTAATTCATGACCTCATCCCCCGGGCCCCTTCTCCTTCAGGAGAAGGGGAGCTGCCGGGGATGAGGTATTAATGTTTTACCATCCATTTGGTGTCTGCGATAATATGGTCGCCCGAAACAACTTGTATCGTGTATAGCCCGTTGTCGTAAGCCGAAGCACTCAGCTTAGCCCATCCCGTTCTGGTTTGAATCTTCCTGTTTTCACGCAGTTTGCCGGTAACATCATAGATCATTAACGTGAAATCGCCCTGCACATTCATCGCGGGAAGTTTCACAAGGGCTTCGGTGGAGGTCGGATTTGGCATGATGGCCAGCTTCTCAGGAGATTTTGCCGCTTCTGAAACAGCGGTAAGCAGGCCGGTAAATTTCATTATCCCGTTTGTATCCAATCCATTCCCGCTGAGCCAACCGGTTTCTGAATCTTTGAATCGTAATCCCCATGCGTCAGCACTAAGATTTGAGTCAATAACTACACTGGTGGAAAAAAAATCAGGGGTAAACCTTGCAGTAATCAGATAATCAGTGGTATCAGTGGTTAAAAAAACAAAACCTCCGTCCATACCGTCAACAGAGCTCATCCCTGCAATAAATTCATTATTTATCGCTATCCAATCCTGTGACCAGGTATTCCCGCCATCAGAGGTAACATAGAAATATTTTTTATAGGTTGGTATGGATGCATCCCACAGGACTCCTTTTTGCAATGACGAAAAATCCATATTGGCCCAGCCAATACTGTCGGCGAAGATGGGAGAAGCCGTCCAATGTGCTCCGCGGTCGGCCGATTTAAAACACCTGCAAGAAAAGGTTCCGGCTCCGTCGGAAATCATGGTCGGGAACCAGATTTGGTCACCGATGGCCCTGTAAGCATTTGTTCCCCCCATTTCGCTTGGAAAGATTGGCGGAATTAAACTTGATTCAACCCTGCTCCAGGTATCCCCTCCATTGGTTGTCTTTTGAATTTCAAAATATCCAAGGGTCGGATCCCCCACGGCTACCCCTTCGCTGGCATCAAAACCACAATAAAAATCGGCATACGCGCCGGGGTCTGAAAACTGTGTTGTTGTTTTCTTCGACCAGCTGGTTCCCGCGTCGGTGGTTTTCCAGATCGACCCACCTGACCCGTTATCGGTAAATACATAATAGCACGTGTTCGCGTCCGTCGCAAACACACTGCTCATCATCGGTTGCCCGGGAACAGGGATAGAGTCGAATTGCCAGGTGTTACCGCCATCGGTGGTCCTGACAGCAATGGAATAAGGAATTTGGACGCCTGATCCGTAACTTATTGTTCCAATCCAGACATTCGATTCGTCAACAATTGAAATCCAATCCGGCCAATAATAATTATCCGGATTTTGGTAATTCAGGGGCATCGGTGTAAACTGGCTATAGCCGGCCATGGAAAAGAACGTTAAAATTAAGAAAGTGTAAAGTTTTGCTTTCATATACGAGGTTTTGAAAATTAGTACTTATTTGCAGCCCAAAAGTATTCGCGAATTTGAGTATAGCATTGCGCGAATTTCCAATCGGCCATATTTCAATGACAAACGGTCATTTTTGTTTGATGTATGGTTTTTGTTGTTTTATTACTATATTTGACCAATAATTTGCTATATTTCAACCTGTTAACTTGTTAACAATGAATTTGAGGCATCTGATAATCTTTGCGGGTTGTGTGTTTTTTATATCCGGATATGCACAGCAAACCCAATTTGACAGTTTATATAAGGTCAACATCACTTACAACAAGCAGGACGAAAAGAAACTCAGCCTGTTAAATAATCTGTCTTATGTTTACCAATGGAGGCAATTGGACAGCGGTATTGCTTATGCTGACAAAGCAATCGCGCTGGCACAAAAACTCAACAACAAAAAAGGACTGGCTGTGGCATTCAACAACAGGGCAATAAATTGTCTTCAAAAGGGCGATTTTTCAAAAGCAGGCGAATTGTTGCAAAGGGCATTATCAATAAATACTATAATTAGGAACAATAACGGTATTGCAGACAATTATTTTAACGGTGCTGTTATTTGTTATCTACATGGAGACCAGGATTCGGCCAATATGAAATTTGGTCAGGCATATAAACTTTATCAACAAACCGGTGATCGGAACGGAATGGGCAATGTAAATTATTGGATGGGTTATATATTGACTTCTGACAGTACATGTTTAGCCCATTATTATCAGGCAATCAGACTTTTTGAACAAACTGGAAATACAGCAGGGATTAGTTTGACCTATAACGGATTAGGATGTTATTTTCTTGCGGTCAGTGATTATACTAAGGCATTGGAGTGGTTTGACAAAGCAATAAAATTAAACACGCAAAATAATCTTTTTTATAACCTGGCTCTGGATTATTTAAACAGCAGTGGTATTTATTATAATATGGCAAATTATCCCAAGCAATTGGAATATCTGTTGAATTCATTGCGAATAACTGAGCAGACCGGGGCGCATATGATTGAGACTTATTGTCTTGGAGGAATAAGCGAACTTTACATGGAATTGAAACAATATCCAATGGCACTGCAATATATTTTAAGGTGCAATGAGTTATCTGAACAAATGGAGAACATATCATATCTCTCATACCAGTATAGCCAGATCGGCACCCTGCATTCAAAAATGAACAATCCTGATAAAGCATTTGAATATTTTGATAAATCATTGAAGCTTGCTATAAAGGTAAAAAACGAATATGATCAGGCTTTTTGTTATCATGAATCAGGCAGGGCTTATCACAAGTTCAAGCAATTTGACAAAGCCATTGAGACCCTTCGTAAGGCGATGGTCCTTGATGCCAGGTTATTGGGTAAAGTTGCTGTAATGCATGACATGTATGACCTTGGGAAGTGCATAAATGATGCACCTGAAGCCATGTTGATAAAAGCAGGGATCAATCCTTCTAATCGTAAAAGAATAGCCATTGCCTACTTCCAACAAGTAATCGTATATGCAGACAGAAATGTTAAACGCGATGCTTTTTTGGAACTCAGCCGCATATACGAACAAAAAGGCGATACAGGAAACGCGTTCAACTATTATAAACAATACATTATATTGAAAGACAGCATCATGAATGCTGAAAATTCAAAAACCTTAATGAGTATCCAAATTCAATATGATACCGAGAAAAAGGAAAAGGAGATAAAATATCTCAACCAAAACAAGCAAATTCAACTACAGGAAATCAATAAACAAAAGTTGCTGCGCAACGGGTTCATTGGCGGTTTTTTTGTCATGTTGCTTTTTGCCGGGGTCTTTTTCCTCCAGCGAAAGAAGATCAAGACTGGCAACGCCGCCCTCCAGGTTGCAAAAGAACGGGCCGAGCAAAGCGAGCAGTTCAAACAGCAGTTTCTCGCCAACATGAGTCATGAGATTCGCACGCCAATGAACGCGGTGATGGGGATGACCCGCCTAGCGCTGGACACACCACTGCAGGAAAAGCAGAAATTCTACCTCGAGGGTATCAAAAGATCCGGCGACACCCTGCTGCACATCATCAACGACATCCTCGATTTATCGAAAATTGAAGCGGGGAAGATGGAACTCGAGGAAATCGATTTCTCCATAAACGACACCCTCAAGCAGGTCAGGCAAACCCTTATCCACCGGGCGGTAGAAAAAGGGTTGGAACTGTTTGTCAGCATTGATCCCGAAATACCCGATGTGGTGATCGGCGACCCAGTTCGCCTGAACCAGGTGCTGATCAACCTGGCCGGCAATGCCATCAAGTTTACAGAAAAGGGAAGTGTCAGCATTGAAGTAACAAAGGGTGATGCCGGATCAGCCATTCAATTCTCAATAATTGACACGGGTATTGGCATCCCGCAGGAAAAACTTCAAACTATTTTTGAAAAATTTTCCCAGGCCAGCGCCTCTGACAACCGCAAATACGGTGGCACCGGACTGGGCCTGAGCATCAGCAGGCAATTGGTGGAACTGATGGGCGGATGTATCTCCATCACAAGCGTGGAAGGTTTGGGAACAACCTTTTCGTTCAGCGTGAATTTCGAAAAGGGCTCCCTTGAAAGGCTGGATCAGCGGCTTTCCTCCGAAGACCAGGTTGACGGTAGCATCCTGGATGGCTTATCCATCCTGGTCGTCGATGACAACGAATATAACCGCATCGTGGCCAAAGACTGGATAAACCATTCACTTTGACCAGTGTCTGCCGATCCAAATTGACCACCCCTGT
>JBAXFM010000360.1:0-4629 GCA_037139855.1 Bacteroidota bacterium | reverse complement strand
GCTGTCAGCCAGGCGCCACGGCCCAGGATACCGTTTTTACCCCTGAGCACGAAAAGGCCGGTGATGGCAAGGATAATCAGTCCTGCCGCATAGAGATCGGAGAACCAGGTATACAACTTTTTCAGATTGTTGTAATGCAGCAGGTTCATCTCCTTGATCACATACCGTGTTGTTTTGCGCTCCATTTCGGCGTCGCCGGTTTTCAGATCAACGTAAACAAACCCTTTGGTGAGAAAGATCTGCACATAACCATCGCCGGTGATATAACTTTTGTAGTGATCTTTTTCATGAACCTGGTCAAGTACCGAAAAAACATATGTTTGATCAACCCTGCCATCTTTTGGAAGAGGCACCTTGATTTCAGTATATGACTTTCCATAATCGGGATGCTGGAAATCACCGGATTTGAAATGGTTGAGCACGATGCCAGAGATGGCATAAATGAGGGTCATGCCTACGCACAAATAACCGATATCCCGGTGGAGCACATTGTTCCACCGGCGAAGAGTTTTTGCCTGCATGATTATTTCAGTTCGATGAAATGATCGGCTTCGATGGAAAAGTTTGATAAGTGATCTTTTCCACTGTTTTTCAGGTCTTCACGCAAAGCGTTGATCTGGTCAAGTTTGTCCTGTGTTGTATTATCTTCATGGCCTTTGGCACCGGAATGAACGCCCACGTTATGATTTTCTTCGGGCTTTTTTACTTCTGCTTCCCATTCGTTGAGATATTTGGCATCGATGCGTTCTTCCTTCAGTGTGCCAAAAACACGAACACGGCTGCCAACAAGGGCATCGTCGAATTTGGCAATTTTTGGTCCTGTGGTAACTTCAACGCGGATACTGTCGGTACCATCAACCAGAAACATTCGTTTTCCACCATGTTTGCAAAGATGGAGAACAGTTCCTTCAATGATTACCGGTTTGTCGATGCAACTGTCGGCTTGTTTTTCAAAAGTGAGTACAGCAATGCGCGTTGTGTCATTCTTAGTGGTTGCAGCAGTGTCTTTGGTTCCCTGGTTACAGGCAATGACCGTGAACAGAATAACGATCATTAACGGAAGGAGTCTCTTTGTCATAAGGTTAAGTTTGGTTTGTGATGCAAAGGTCGCAAATTTGCTTCAATATTCAAAACAGATTATGCAACATAGGGAAGCGTAAAACTAAACGTGCTGCCTTCGCCCTTGGCGCTGATAACCCTGATCTCTCCGCCGTTTTTCACGATGAACTCTTTGCAAAGGATCAACCCGAACCCTGTTCCTGTTTCATTGGCAGTGCCTTTGATCACCGTTCGTTCTTCAATTTTAAAAAGGTTCCCGAGAATATCGGGGGACATTCCCATACCATTATCTTTCACATAAACCAGGACCGTTTTCTCATCCTGAAGTTCCATACCCACGATGATGGTACCACCGGGAAAAGTAAACTTCAGTGCGTTTGAGACAAGGTTTCTGACGACCGTGCTAATCATGTTTTTATCGGCAAAAACGCTGAAATCTCCCTTACCTTCATCGATTATTGAAATCGTTTTCTTTTTTGCGGTTGATTCAACAAGGTGAAGATTTTCGGCAATGATTTCGCCCAGGTGGAAGGTTGCAGGTTCAAATGGCAGACTGCCACGTTGCGACTGTGCCCAGGTAAGCAGGTTTTCAAGCAGGTTGAACGTTCGTAATGAGACCGATTGCGTTTGCAGAAGCATTCGCTTTTTTTCTTCCTGCGTGAAATCCTTATCGTCACTGTTTAGTATCTCAAGAAAACCCAGGATTGAATTAAAGGGATTTCTCAAGTCGTGTGCAATGATTGAAAAAAAGGTGTTTTTCGCGGCATTGCTCTCCTGAAGTTGCATTTCCGATAACCTGAGTTCCCGGGTTCTCAGGCTAACCTCTTTTTTCAGCTGGTTCTTGTAATGATTGGTGAGGATAAACCGCGTAGTGATGAAAACCACCCCTGAGAAAAGGAGTATTTCGAGACACATGAACCAATATCGGAGCCAGAAAGGAGACTCAATGGTAAAGGTGGCTGAAACCACCGGATCACTCCAGATGCCAATGGAGTTTCGGGATTTAAAGAAAAAGCGATAATCCCCCGGATTGAGGTTGTTGTATGTATAGTGGCCGCCACTGTAGGGCAGTTCATCTGACCATCCGGTATCAGAGCCTTCCAGGTAATATTTGACAAAGATCTGGCGTTCGTTGATCAGGGAGATGGTTCGTGCATGAAACGTGAGGTCATCCATATCGTAAGGAAGAGATTTTCCCACACTGGCTTCGATGGAATCATTCCCGGCAATGACAGGGAGAAGCCTGACTTTCGGTGCGGGAACCTGGCCTGGTTTATAGTCAAGTTCCGGCCTGAAAACGGTTATCCCGTTGTTTGTACCGAACCAAACATGGTGTTGGCTGTCAACAAACCCAGCCGCCCTGTTGATATCCTGGCCTGACAGACCGTCGGCAACGGTAAAATGGTGCAGGTTGGTTCCGTTCCAGCGGTAAACTCCGTTATCTGTTCCGAACCACAGGTTCCTGTCGTGATCTTCGAGAATCAGGTACACAGGTCTGTTTATCATCAATCCATGCCGGTTCACCCGTTTCAGTTCCTGGCCGGCAATTTCATACAACCCGACAGCTGTGCCAACGAATTGTCGGTTCCTTGAATCTGTAAAAAAAGAATAAACATTATTGGCCAGCGGATTATCTGCTGATGCACAGGTGGTGAACTCACTTCCTTTTATCCTGATCAGGCCGGAGTTGAGCGTGGCCAGATAAATCGTATCGTTTTTGCCGGGAAATATTTTCCGGATGGTACGGTTGTTAATAATTCCGAGGTTCACCGGTTTGAACCTGCCTTGATTGAATTGAAATAAGCCTTTGGTCGTACCTGCATATAGATCACCTGATTGCGTGATGGCAACCGTATAGGCTGAACCGAGCAGCCCTTCATTTTCATGATACCAGGTCAGCCGCCTGTTTTTATCCATGTGGGCCAGCCCAAGCGAACTGGCTGAAATCCATAATGCGCCATGAAGATCCTTCTGAATGTCGATAACCCTTGTTTCGTAATTTCCTTCCCCCCTCCCCCTGTCGAGCATAAAAGGAGCCATGGCCTTTCCGTTGTAAAATGTAAGGCATCCGTCATGACCAAAAACATATTTTCCGGGGCTGATTTCTATGGCCGAAGCAACTTCATTGCTGCAGAGTCCATCCTTTTGCGAAAGACTTGAAAATCGTTCAGAAGGAATTTTGGTAATACCACGGAAGCCGGCAATCCAGGTATTCATCTCCCGGTCAACCAGAACTGAACTGCCTCCTTCGGTGATCATCCCGTTATTCCGGTCGAGTTTCCCGAGACTTTTCGAGTACTGGTAAAATAAAAACACTTTGAATGAATTTCCAAAGTAGATTCGTCCGTTACGTCCCGCATGTAAAAAACAATGACGTCCCAAACCGTTTACAGGAAGGCGAAACTTGCTGGTAACCAGTGTGAAATTCCCTTCCGAGAGATATCCAAGCCAACTTTCACCGAGCAACCATAGCCGTTTATCTTTCCGTTCCATGGCAAGGATGCTCCCGGAAGGCAGTTGTGTGCCGGCGATCTGAACAGGTTTCATTTTGCCATTGCGAAAAACGGTCAAGCCCTTGTCGGAGGCAATGTAAACAGCCCCTTCAAACCATCTGATGCTGTAAACGATATTTCCCGGAAATCCATCGGCTGTGGAATAAATACGCCATTGCTTCTCCTTATATTCAAGGAACTGATGTTCCATGGTACCAATCAGGAGAACCGGGCCTCCCTTATCATAATAAACATCAACGGAGGAGTAGGTGGCCATGAAATCAGCAGGCAACTGACCGGAACTGAGCACCGTTTGCCATTTTGTGCCATCATAACGGGAGAAAAAAGGCGCCCCGCTTTCAGGTATCGCCCAAAGGACCTGCATTTCATCGAGCGTAAGGAGAGAATAGCTTGCCGACCGCAACCCATCTGCCACGGTATAATTTGTGAAGGCAGTTCCATCGTATGAAGAGATCCCCAGCCGGCGGCCGATCCAGATCACGCCTGATGAATCCTGGACAATATCAAACACCATGGAATTGGCAAGTCCGTCTGATTCTGTGTAAGTGGTCGTTTGGTAATGCTGGGACAAACCCTTGTCAGTTGGCCATGTCATCAGCATGAAAAGGAAAACAATGATCCTTGTAAAAGGCAGCGAAACAAGACCCGGCTTCATAGTTACGAGTAAACGCCAAAACTAATGAATTTCCTGCTGACAGGGCTGGAAATAATGGGATTATTTGGTTATTGTTGCAATTCAGGCATGGTTTGCCCGATTTTGGCAGGTGCCTTATGATATATCACCGGCAAATGCTTATTATTTACCATCATACGTGAATTATTCGGTTTTATTGTCTATCTTTGCACCGGCTTTTGAATATTCAGAGATCCACAAGGCAAGCCCATTCAGTCGTTATTACCTTCTAGAAGTTGTATCGCCGCCGGTTCCTTCTCGTGATTGAAGCTTAGAATCACCAGCCATCCAGTATTCATTCACTAAACAAGTACATGAAAAACATTTTCGTATCAAATTTGAGTTTCAGGATCAACGATGAAGATCTGAAACAGGCATTTGCTG
>JBAXFM010000359.1:0-4654 GCA_037139855.1 Bacteroidota bacterium | reverse complement strand
GGCCAGATCAATGCGGATGCGTTGAAAAAACTCAGGGCGAAAAAGGGTACGCCGCATACGGTGAAGGAACTTGTTGATGGTATTATTGCCGGCAACCGTACCCTGTTGAGCAGGGCAATCACGCTGATTGAGAGCTCCCTGCCCGCGCACCAGGAACAGGCGCAGGAGGTGATCGCTGCCTGTTTGAAACAAAAGAATATCGAATATCGAATACCGAATATCGAATATCGAAGTACAAGTATTCGCATTGGCATTACCGGGGTGCCGGGGGTGGGGAAAAGTACGTTTATCGAGGCGCTGGGGAAGCATCTTACGGCGAAAGGACATAAACTGGCTGTGCTGGCCATCGACCCGAGCAGTTCACGGTCAAAGGGGAGTATCCTGGGCGATAAAACGCGGATGGAAGAACTTGCGGTTGATCCGAATGCCTTTATCCGCCCATCACCTGCCGCTGGTTCGCTGGGCGGGGTGGCCCGTAAAACACGCGAAACCATCATCCTGTGCGAAGCGGCCGGGTTTGATGTGATTTTTGTCGAAACAGTAGGGGTTGGACAATCGGAAACGACGGTTCATTCCATGGTCGATTTCTTCTTGCTGCTGATGCTCGCCGGAGCAGGGGATGAATTGCAGGGGATCAAACGTGGCATCATTGAAATGGCCGATGCCATCATGATCAACAAGGCCGACGGCGACAACCTCAACAAAGCTAAAACCGCCAGGGTAGAATATGCCAATGCCCTGCACCTCTTCCCTCCGCCCGACAGTGGCTGGGTTCCGGTGGCCGATATCTGCTCGGCCCGCACAAAAATGGGGATCGAACGGGTATGGGAACTGATCATGGAACACCGGAGAACTACCGGAGAATCAGGATATTTTCACCTCCGCCGGATGGAGCAAAACAGACAGGTTTTCAGAGAAACCATTGAAGCAGGTCTCCAACACCATTTTTTCGCACAAAAGGAGATCAGTCATGTCATTGCCAAACTGGAACAGGAAATCATGAATGGCCATGTGAATCCGTATCAGACGGCCAATGAATTGCTTGAAAAGTACTTTAAAAAATAATCGAAACATGAACGATACTGAACGAATCGCAACCAGCACTTTTAAGGCTGTGTTCCCCGGAAAATACATCCAAGGTGAAAATGCCCTTGCTGAATTACCCGGTTTGGTAAAATTATTAGGCAATAACGGGCTTATTTTAACCTCTCCCACGGTAAAAAATAAAATACTCCCCGGCTACCCTGAAATTTCTGCCGAAGGATTGATCCGGGTCGAAGAATTCCGCGGGGAATGCTGCGAAAAAGAATTGACCCGTCTGGCTGAGATTATCCGCAACGGGAGGATAGACCTGCTCATCGGGATGGGTGGCGGCAAGGCGATAGACACCGCAAAAATCGCCTCCGACCGGGCCGGAATTCCGGTCATCATAGTTCCGACCATTGCTTCAACAGACGCTCCCTGTAGCGGTTGCGCCGTGATTTACACTGAACAGGGTGTATTTGACTCCGTTTTCTACCAGAAGATGAATCCGCAGGTGGTTCTGGTTGATATGAATATCATTGCCAATGCCCCTGTCCGGTTTCTTGTTTCAGGGATGGGCGACGCGCTGGCTACCTGGTTCGAAGCCCGCTCATGCCTGCGCACCAATTCGCAAAACGCTTGTGGCGGGTACAGTACCATGGCAGCTTCAAATCTTGCAAAACTGTGCTATGACATGCTTTTGCTTTATGGTTCTGCTGCTAAATTGGCCTGTGAAAACCATGTCGTTACCCCGGCCTTGCATCACATTGTGGAGGCAAACATCCTGCTGAGCGGAATCGGATTCGAGAGTTCAGGACTGGCAGCCGCGCATTCGATTCACAACGGACTCACCGCGCTGGCAGAAACCCATGCGTTCTACCATGGAGAAAAAGTAGCATTCGGCGTTCTGGCCGGACTTCATCTTACCGATGCATCACCGGCTGAAACTGCAACCGTTTACGCATTTTGTGAGGAGGTTGGCCTGCCCACCTCCCTTGCCGATATCGGCCTTAAAGATGTGACCAGAGACAAGTTGATGCAGATGGCGGTCAAGGCCTGCGCACCCATTGAAGGAATACATCATGAGGCGATGGATATTACGCCGGAGAGGGTATTGCATGCCATGATTGCTGCTGATGCAACAGGACGATCCAGAATAAAATTATGAAGACTGTGAATCTACCCACCCCCAGCCCCTCCCTTGAAAAGGGAGGGGAGAAGTGCTACTAAGTACAACAACAAGATATACAGTGCTTTGCAGGAGCATTGGGTCTCCCCTCCCTGCGGGCAGGGAGGGGCCGGGGGTGGGTAGATTCACCATAAACTACTCTTCAGAGTGAGCTCTATATTACGTCCTCAACTTCCGCTTGAGGATCATGTTTCGCACATTTGATGCCAGGATGCTGGCGACCAGGATGGAGGCAATGACGATCAGTGAAACATTGGTTGAAATCTTGAACACCGAATGGAGCAGCATTTTTACGCCGACAAAGGAAAGCAGCCCGGCCAGCCCCATTTTGAGGTAGTGAAAACGGTTCATGATGTCCATCACCAGGAAGAACAGCGAGCGCAAGCCCAGGATGGCGAAAATATTGGAGAAAAATACGATGTACGGATCCTGGGTTACGGAAAACACGGCAGGAACGGAATCGACTGCAAACAGCACATCGGTAAATTCGATGATCAGCAGCACGATAAAAAGCGGGGTTACAAAGAGTTTTCCCTGCTGACGGGTGAAAAAAGTTTCGGCATGTTCATCATGGCTGACATTGAAAAAACGCGAAACCATCCTTACAACCGGATGTCGTTCCGTGTCGATTTGTTCGTCCTTTTCGCCAAACAGAAAATCATATGCCATTTTTATCCCGATGATCACCAGCATCACGCCAAAAACATAGAGAAACCATGAAAACCGCTGGATCAAGGCGCTGGCGGCAAAGATGAACATAAACCGCATGATAACGGCCCCAAGAATGCCCCAGAAAAGTACGCGTTTGAAATACTTCGGCTGAATGTTGAACGACATGAAAATCATCACAATCACAAACACGTTATCCACCGAAAGGGAGTATTCGATCAGGTAGCCGGTAATGTACTCAAGCGACAAGTTTTTATTGTAAAGGTTGATGGCTTCCTGAACCCCCAATCCGGTGATGTCGATGGGATGATGAAACTTTGTGATCCGTCCCTGAATTTCTGCCAGGGTATCGCTGCCATGAATCCAGTTTCCATGAAAACGGATCAGAAAATAAAATCCGATGGAAATTCCAACCCAAACCAGTGTCCAGCTGACAGATTCTTTGAATGACAACGCATGGTTTTTCTTTTGAAAAAACCCAAGGTCTATTCCAAGCATGAGTGCGACAAATACGAGGAAGGAGGAGAAGAAAATGATTTCGTTCAGGTTGGACATAAAAAAAGACAAATGACGAGTGACAAATGGCGAGTGACAAAATTATAAAAAATTATTACTTTTGTGCAAACTCATTTCAACTGAATTCCCCGGCCATGAATGAAAACATATCGCTGAACCCAAATGCGCTCGTACATTTTCTCGACAAACCTGCCGAAGACTTCACTAAAGCCGACCTGATCCGGTTTATAGAAGCCAATGGCATCCAGATGTTGAATTTCAGATATTCCGCTGCCGACAGCCGGTTAAAAACGCTGAATTTCATCATCAAAGACCGGCAGCACCTCGACAGCATTCTGTCAGCCGGCGAAAGGGTGGATGGCTCAAGCCTCTTTCCCAATTATGTTGAAGCCGGTTCCTCCGATCTTTATGTCATTCCAAGGTACCGTTCCGCTTTTTTAAACCCCTTCTCTGAAATTCCGGCATTGGACATCCTTTGCTCCTATTACGACAAGGATGGCCAGCCATTTGCCAATTCACCGGAACATATTTTGCGGAAATCGCACGAGGTGTTGAAACAAAAAACGGGTTTTTCGTTTGAGGTAATGGGTGAATTGGAATACTATATTATCAGCGAGCAGGACCGCCTGTTTGAGGCCGTTGACCAACGCGGGTATCACGAATCGTCGCCCTTTTGCAAATGGGAAAAACTGCGCATTGAAGCGATGCAGGCCATTGCAAAATGCGGTGGGTTTATCAAATATGGCCATTCAGAAGTAGGAAATTTCACCGAAGCGGGCCTCTCTTTTGAACAAAATGAGATTGAATTCACACCGGTCCGCCTCGAAGATGCCGCCGACCAGTTGTTGATTGCAAAGTGGATCCTCCGTTCGCTGGCTTACAAATATGGCGTTACCATCACTTTTGCCCCAAAAATCACTACGGGGAAGGCCGGCAGTGGCATGCATGTGCATACCCGCCTGATGAAAGACGGCAGCAGTGTGATGCTCAACAATGGCAAACTATCCGATACCGCGAAAAGAGCAATTGCCGGGTACCTCGATTTGTCGCAGTCACTCACTGCCTTCGGAAACATGATCCCGACAAGTTATTTCAGGCTGGTTCCTCACCAGGAAGCGCCAACCAATATCTGCTGGGGCGATCGCAACCGCTCGGTGCTGGTGCGTGTACCCCTCGGATGGGGAAGTAAACACGACATGGTCACTGATGCCAATCCGCAGGAAAAGGAGACTCAGAAAGGATTCGGAAGCCGCCAAA
>JBAXFM010000358.1:0-4658 GCA_037139855.1 Bacteroidota bacterium | reverse complement strand
CATTTAACCGGTTTTATCACATCCCCGAACTTTATATCAGCTGGATATTATGAAAGTCAGAAATTTTTATATGATTGCTTTGCTGATGCTCATCATTGGCTGCAACAAAGAGTCCCTGGTACCTGTCCCAACTTCGGGAATAAATTCATTTCTTAAGGAGACCTATCCTTTGCCTCCTTCATCAAAACCATTGATGGAAGGGATTTACCTGGCAACTACCAGCACAACAATATTTGGGGATACAATGGTTTTAAAATGGAACCATACCGGTGTCCTGCTTACATGTAAGAATGGGAAGCATTTCATTATGAATGCCGGCTACCTTGATTCGGTGATATTCATCCAGGGCTATTGGAGGGATGGATACAGTGATGCGACAGGTTTGTGCAACATGTACGTTTCAGGATCAGAAGGCGGAAGTGATCTTCTGGCAGGTAAACCTTCATCGCACATTGTCCTGAGAGGTGCCTACGGAACTAATAATGAAGCCCCCAACCAATCAATCACGTTGCAGTATTTACGACCGTTTTCACAAAAAGTAAAAAGCAGTAACTTTTACATTCTTGGGCATCGTGCCGGAGGTCGTAATTCCGACCTGCTCCCTGTGTCGGAGAACAGTCTTGCCATGGTTAAATTTACTGAAAGACTTGGAACTACGGGCATTGAAGTAGACCCCAGGATCAGCAGTGACGGTATTGCTTTCATATATCATGATCCGGATATTAACACCCGTCTCACTCAAAAAGGACTATTGGCCGGTGATGTAAGCGCATATACCTGGCTCCATCTGTCGTCTTTTGTAACGCTTATCCACGGCGAGAGAATTCCTTCGCTGGAGGAGGTACTGACATTTGCCATTGACAGCACTGAATTACGTTTTGTCTATATGGATATGAAAAGCGCCGATGCAGTGCCTGTAGTGATACCAATACAACAGCGTGCAATCCAGCGGGCCAAGGATAAAGGCAGAGATATTATCATCCTGATGGGAATTCCGGATACTGATGTTTTGAATGCATTAATGGCCTATCCTGACTACAAGAATGTTCCTTCCTTATGTGAACTTACGGTGGATGATGTCAGGATGGTGAACTCCAAAGTTTGGGCACCCAGATGGACCTTAGGCACGCAAAACGACCTTGTTCAAAAAATGCATAATGAAGGACGATTAGCGGTATGCTGGACCATCGACAGTCCGAACTGGATTCGTAATTATCTGGACCAGGGGATTTTTAACGGGCTGGTTACCAATTTCCCATATGTTGTGGCTTATCATCATTATATACAGGAGTAGTAATATGGGGCATATAAGAACAGTTATAACCATGGTGCTGGTTTTCCTTGCCGTAGTGGTTTATCCGCAGAAAAATGACAGTATGAAGGTACGCCTTAATCACTATACGCTGACGATTGGGGCTGGTTGGACCCATTACCTCAATAACCTGGAGATGGGTGGTCAGAATCTTCAAAAAGACTATACAGGAGTTTCCCTGAAATTTTTCTGGGAACCGGAACATCGGCTGAGTTTGGGTCTGGAAACCGGGTATTATAAACTTTTCATGGCGAAAGGACAGTTAACAGACAATACCACCGGTGAGGTTGACCGATCGGTCATCCCCTTAATCTTTTTGATAAGGATGCGGATCATTGAAAATGTGCATCTTGGGATTGGGACCGGCGTTGCTTTAATCACGAACAAAACTGTTGGGGGAAAACAAAAAGTTTTAACAGAAACAATCTCTCTTTCCAATTTTGAACTTTCCGGTGCTTATATCTATCCATTAAGTAAGCATTGGCTTGTTGGAGGCGAGGTTAAATTGTTTCATTTCGGAAATACTGAAGATAATATGTATTCCATACAGGCAACCTGTGCGGTGAGGTTTTAAAATTATAATTTTCTTTTTTGCGCAGGGTTTCACTTTCTGGTACGTTTAATTTATAAATCCGGATGTTAAACTGTTACACTTGTCCACTTTTGTCCACCCTCAGCGATCAATTATTTCCATTTTCAAGCTACGCTGTTGCATCTTTCATGCATCATTGTATCATTGTTCTTGCGATGGTGTACCTTGGTTGTAGCATCATTGAAGCTATGCCCCCTCCCTTCGGCTACGCTCAGGGCATTGCCCAATTTGCCCCAGTCGGTGGAGGAGTTCATGAAAACGGTGAAAGTTTCCGAAGGCGGAATTTTCGGAACGGTGGTTGAAAAGCAAATCTAAAAAAGCTTAAGGGTTCCGGTGTTTTACTTGGAATATCCGTACAGGATCATAATATTGTAATCCATGATTTTTATTATTCCATTGCTGATGAAGGCACCATGTGATTTTTTAGAGGCTGTATCAAAAGTGAAAATTTTAACCGCAGAGAACCGCTAAGGGAAACCGCAGAGAACCGCTAAGTGTTAAATTTCAAGAGAATAGCTCAGCGGAACTTTGCGCATTCTTTGCGTATCTCCGCGGTAAAAAGACATTTGATACAGCCTCTTTTATATGCATAATATCATCGTCAATTATAGATAGATAGAACTATAATTTGTTCTTACAGCTATTGAAGGTCATTAGTGAACAACCTGTTTCCCGCTAACTATTATGAAATTCCCGAAATGATGTATGAGATTTTAAGATGGAAAGGAAAAGGATCCGGGATTTAATAAAACATACCTTTGTAACATCACCTCTAAACAAATGAACCCATGAAACAGATTATTTTTTTCCTGCTCTATCTTCTTCCTTTCATAGGAATGAGCCAAACAACACCAGTTTCCGTTAAGGAATCAATTCCTGATCCAAAGATGAAAATCGGAATGGTCATTTATTCCAATGATCCTGAAACGGTGTGGAATGCATTCAGGTTTGGGAATTTCGCAATTGGCGAGGGAGATTCGGTTAAAGTTTTTTTATTGGCAAAAGGCGTCGAAGCCGAGTCTCTGAATACTGATAAATTCAAAGTAACCGACATGATAAAGCGATTTGTCGAAAATAGCGGGAAGATATTTGCCTGCGGAACGTGTCTGACCATCCGTAAAAAGGAGGGTTCCGAAATGTGCCCAATGTCGACCATGCAAGACATGTATGACATCGTTAAGTGGTCCAATAAGGTTATAACATTTTAACATCTGATCCCTTATGAAAATCCTGTTTATTATCAACGACGCCCCTTATGGCACTGAGAAAGCGTACAATGCGCTGCGCATGGCCATGACCATCCAGAAAGAAGATGAAACCGCCGAAGTCCGCATTTTTCTGATGGCCGATGCTGCAACTGCTGCATTGCCCAACCAAAACACGCCCCAAGGTTATTATAATATTGAAAGGATGATTAAATCGGTGCTGTTGAAAGGTGGAAAAGTTAAAATCTGTGGTTCCTGTGCAGAAGCCAGGGGGATCATAGATTTACAACTTATTGAAGGAACTGAGCTCAGTACAATGAAGGAATTGGTGCAGTGGACGCTGGTTAGTGATAAAACACTGACATTCTGAATAAACCGATTATTTGGGAAGGATAATTCGCAACGCTCAAGCAAAGGATAGTACCAATTATTGCTTTGGTTGTTTGATCATCGCCTTATCTCCGCAACAATCAAATTCGACCTGTAGTGTTGTGTGCGTAATGTGGTATTTTTCTTTAAGCAAAGTGTCAATTTCTGCAACCAGTTTCCCTGAGTCACTCAGTAACAAATCTTTCGAAGTTTCCATATGGGCTTCGAACAGGATGTTGTGGTCCTGTAGTTGCCAGCAATGTACATGGTGTATATTCCGGATCATAGGATGCTTTTCAAGCATAGCTTTAATCTCTGCAAGATCTAGATTCTGTGGGGTACTCTGCATCAGTATATCAATCGATTCCTGCAGAATCCGATATCCCTGTACCATGATTACGATGCTGATGATTACGGTAAGCATGGGGTCAATCCAGGCAATATGCGTATAATAGATTAGAACAGCGCCTGCAATGACCGCCACCGACGATAGGGTGTCGCCAAGCAAATGAATATAAGCTGCTTTTACATTGAGGCTTTCTTTTGAATCACGATGAAGAAAAAGCATGGATACAAGATTGGCGAATAATCCGATCACAGCGATAAGAAGCATAAGGCCGGATTTAACGGGTTCCGGATGAAGAAAACGCAACACTGCTTCATAAATAAGGTAAATGGAAATAACTGTCAGCACACAAGCATTTATAAATGCAGAAAGGATTTCGAATCTTTTATACCCGAATGTTCGCCGGGCATCGGGCTTTCTTTTACCAACCCTGTTTGCAATCCAGGCCAGCGTCAAAGCCAGGGTATCACTCAAATTATGTATTGCATCGGAAATCAGCGCCAGGCTGTTTGATAAGATCCCGCCAACAATCTCAATCAGGGTGATTAATCCATTGAGCACAATACTGATGAGCAATCTGCCTGACGGATTTGGAGCTTGGTGCTGATGGTTTTTCATTTTTCAAAGTTACCAATTTGCATGGTATCTGAGTTCCCGCTTTCTGATTATAACAGACTTTCATCATAAAATAATAAGCAAAGACATAATGAACAATAGTTCATAATATAGATATTTTTTGTAATTTTGCAAATGAGTCAATAATTTAAAACGCTATAAAAATGAAAATCGCGATCCCATTTCACAATGGATATGTAAATGAACATTTTGGTCATT
>JBAXFM010000357.1:0-4744 GCA_037139855.1 Bacteroidota bacterium | reverse complement strand
AATATTTGAATTTTTTTAAGGATATGTACTGGGGATGGTCTTTCAGTATTTATGTAGCTTTTGCCTTAATCATCTGGATACAGGTAGAAACAATCTTTGTCCAGGGAGTGGGTTGGTTGCAAACCTTCTATATGCTGTATGCAATACCTGTCATTTTAGTTGCATTACTTCCCCAGGTAAGAGTTATTTACAAAAAATAAATTCTAAGAAATGAAAATATTAAAAACCAAAATTCCGGAAACCTCCATACTATATCCCGATCAAAGTAAATACAACTATGTTGATAGTTATGAGGGGATTGTGAATGATAACTACCCAAAATGACGGTTAAGAAAACAATTCCTGCTAACTAAACAGACGAATATTATTTTCGGACACAAACATTTAATGAACATTTAAACTTTAGTTTCCTTTCAGGTGTTGAAAGCAAAGTAATTTTGACAGAAAAATATGAATCTTTTTCTGTTATGCCTTGGCTCTTTGTTTTCAGTCATCAATCCGCTGGGGACAGTCCCGGTTTTTATGCAATTGACTGAAGGAAAAACCAAAGAGCAAATATTGACTATCGCACTCAGGACCTCATTAAATGTACTCATTATTTTACTGGTCTCCTTTTTTGCAGGAAAATATCTTCTTTCATTTTTCGGTATCAGTTTGAATTCATTGAAAATCGCTGGAGGATTAATCATCGCCTCATCAGGGTTTGCATTGCTAACCGGGTCGTTTTCCCGGCATAAAGGATTGAAAAAAAAGGTAAAGGATGATGCATTGATGCGGTCAGACATTACATTGACGCCGCTGGCAATACCGATGCTAGCCGGACCCGGAACAATATCATTGCTGATTACTTATAATCAGGTGTATTCATTGCTTACCGATAAACTTTTGGTCATTGCCTCAATACTTGCTGTTTCCCTGGTCATTTTTATCCTGCTCAATATTTCGAGAATGATCACACGGGTAATGGGCGCATCAGGGATGAATTCATTATCACGGATTATTGGATTTATTGTAATTTCAATTGGGATCGAATTTATCCTTTCCACAATTTTATCGATCATAAGTCAACTGGGTTGATATTATCCTTTTCGCATCGAATTTCTTTTGGGTCAGCGCTTCCCTGCCTGATGGGAAAGGAGTTTATCCAAAACACAAGCTATTTCCCTTTTGCTTTCATATCAAGCCTAAGCTTGACAAACTGGATAATTTCCTTTGCAATGTTTTTTTTACATGCCTTTTCAAGACCTTCGAACCCCGGGGAAGAGTTCACTTCACAGATTTTAAATCCATCACCATCAAAAAGCAGGTCAATCCCGGCAATATCCAAATCCAGTTTCCGGGCAATCTCGAGCACCAGCCATTCGATCTCAGGGGTTATTTCGAATTTTTGCACGGTCCCTCCCCTGGAATAATTCGCCTTGAAATTACCATCGGCAGCGGTTCTGGCCATGGCTCCTACCACCCTGCCCCCTACGGTCACAACCCTAAGATCCCTGCCATGACTTGTCTTCACAAATTCCTGAAAAATCAGGTTGACATTCGGGTTTGAGTTTTCGATCATATGCATCAACTCCTCCAGTGAATGGAGGGTTTCGCAAAGAAATACACCACTTCCCTGTGACCCTGAAAGTGTTTTAACCACGACCGGAAACCCGATATGCTTGCCAACGACCTGCAGGTTGAGCGGAAATTTGGCCAGCATGGTTTTTGGGATCGGCATTCCTGATTCGGCGAGAATCTGGAACTGGTAAAGTTTATCCTTAACGATATCTATTGAATTAGAAGAATTGAAGGAATAAACACCCAGCTTTTCAAGGTGTCGTATCAGCGCCAGCGCAAAATAGGTGGTACCGGCACCCATCCGGGGAATGATAAAATCGGGAAGGGGGATGGAGACATCATTGACAAATATGCTCTTGCGGTCATCGCGGTTTACGATGATTTCGATCTGCTCAGGCTGAAGGACCAGGATTTCAATACCGACCTGCTTTCCCTCTTCGATGAGCTTCTGTATCTCATAGGTTTCAGGTTTTATCAGGAAATCGGAATGTTTATGAAGTATCCAGCCTAACATAAATCATTATTTAGTGGACCTTTCTATCGGGGATTTCCATGAGTCGATGTAAAAGCATCAAAACAATATTTCCATGTTCACACAAACTTTGAGCGTGTGCAATAGCCTCTTCCCGATCGTCTTTCTTACCATAGCGCAAAGATCATATCATTACGTCCATCGGATGTTACAGAATTATCAATTTATTATTAATTAAAATTAACAATGGTCAGCATGTGTAAATTGATCAGAATTAACAATTTATTAACATTTGATCTGATAACAATCAATATCTTGCTTCAATTTTTATTTCCGGATCACGGCAATAAAATCCTTTCTGAAATTGAAAAACTATTAATTATGACTGTCTATACGATTCTTGGTGCCGGTGGATCAATTGGGAATGCCCTGGTAAAAGAATTAACTGAACAAGGTAAGCAGGTCAGGTTGGTTTCACGCAGTGGCTATTCATTGCCAGGCACCCGGTCTGTTTGCGCCGATTTATCTGATCTGAGTGATACGATTGATGCAGTAAAAGGATCATCTGTTGTGTTTTTATGTGCAGGTCTGCCTTATAATCATAAAGTTTGGGAGAAAACCTGGCCTCGCATCATGATGCATTCGATTGAAGCCTGTAAACGTACTCATGCAAAGCTCATCTTTTTCGACAATGTTTATATGTATGGTCGTGTGAACGGAAAAATGACGGAAAAGACTCCCTATTATCCATGCAGTAAAAAGGGTGAGGTACGTGCCGAAGTAGCAAGAATGCTATGCCATGAAATGAAAGCCGGAGCAATTTGTGCTTCCATTGCAAGGGCAGCCGATTTGTACGGGCCCTATGCCACAAAAAACAGCCTGCCATATCTGATGGTTTTCAAAAATTTACTTCATGGCAAAAAGGCACAGTGGCTGGTGAATGCCAACACCATCCATACATTTTCTTATACAACCGATTGTGCAAAGGCAATGATGTTGCTGGCTAACACCGAGTCATCCTTTAATCAGGTTTGGCATCTGCCTGCCTGCAATCCGGGGATTAGCGGAGAAACATTCATTGAGTCGGCTGCCAAAGAATTGAGTTTAAAACCAAAATATATGGTTTTAAAAAAATGGATGATTGCGTTTGGTGGCATATTTGACAAAACGATCAGGGAGAGTTATGAAATGCTTTATCAGAATGAATATGATTATGTGTTCGATTCAAGCAAATTTGAAAAACATTTTAACTTTGAACCAACCTCCTATTCCCTGGGAATTGCCGAAACCATCAATTTTCTCAGATAGGATAATGTCACTGGCATGATCGTTTTACCGTTATCTGGGAGAATCGGGTATTTCTTGTTGATTTCCTGAATGAACAGGAGTTTTCATCTCCCTTTTTGCATTTTTCAGCGACTTGTTCCATTTTTTATAAAGCGTAATTCCTTCCAGGGCCAATCGTTCCATCCTTTGCTGCGAAACATGAACGCTGACCATGTCTTTAAGCATCGTATTCCTGTTATTTTTCCAGTTCCGCATTTCATCGATCACACCGGGGTCGAGATACATTTCCAGACCGGGAGTATGACCCGCCTGGTGATGATACTTAACCCTTTTTATACTTTGTTCGAATGAATAACCATTTACATCTGAAGCGCTCTCTATCAGTTTAAGAACACTTTTTGCTTTTTTCTCAAAAATCAGTGATAAAATCCAGACAGTTTCGAGATAAAACCCATTTTTAAATGCCAGTCCGGCGAAAGTGACAGAAGATTTATTTTCCTTTTTGCCCGTCTTGGTCTTCTTTCCCTTTTTCATAGTATAAATTTTAAACTGCTTATCCCTTTCAGTCAAGTAAAAAACTCGCTATCGCTAAGCTTCTTATTCTAAATCAACCTTAGCCCTGAAAGGGCGGAATCTATTAACACAGGGTGAAGCCCTGTGCGTTTGGTGGGCGATATCTCATTAAGCCCTGTAAGGGCGTAATCGATTACGCCCTTACAGGGCTTATTAAAGTTGCAAGGCTCTCTGCGATGGGCTCCACCCATCGTTAATATTTTACGCCCAATTCGGGGCTGTGTTTTAATCGAATACTTCATGCCGAAACTTTTGTTAATAAAATTCCAACTTGACCGAACAGGATAAGCAGTAATTATAATTCATAGTGAACAGTAAAATTCAGACAGAACAATTCAAAAATGCCTGTTATCCGTCAATTTAATACTTAATTAACATTGGGGTTGTCTTGTAATTGTAAATTTACAGATTAATCTGAAACGCCCATCATTTCATGAAAAAAACACTTTTTTCTTTGGTTATTCTTATCATTTTCAGCATTTCCGGGTTTTCACAACTTAACCGTCCCAAATTGATCGTGGGAATCGTGGTAGATCAAATGCGGCCAGACTACCTGACCAGGTTTTACGGACAATTTGGCAATGGCGGTTTTAAAATGCTGATGCGTGATGGCTATACCATGTGGAACATTCATTATAATTATGTGCCAACCTATACCGGTCCTGGCCATGCGTCCATCTATTCTGGCACTATACCTAGATTTCATGGAATTATCGGGAATGATATATATTACCGGGAAATAAAAAAAGCTGAATATTGCGTTAAAGACACTTTCGAAATTGTTGGCAATGACAAACCGGAATCCGGCAATGGCATGTCCCCGCATCGGTTGATCGCAACAAATATTTGCGA
>JBAXFM010000356.1:0-4762 GCA_037139855.1 Bacteroidota bacterium | reverse complement strand
GTAAATCGTAAATCGTAAATCGTAAATCGTCATTCGTCATTCGTCATTCGTCATTCGTCATTCTTCATTCCTCCTATAAATACCGAGTATCTCCCCATAATACACCATATGAAAATCCTTTTTCGGGTAGTATCGTTTGATGATGGCCGGATCAAGGGTTTCGGGGTTTAGATAATGCTTGTGTACAATCCTGCATTCAAAGTGTATGTTGGATTCCGCGAGATAAAATGAGTCTGCCTTTATGCATTTTTCAACCCCAAGATTACAAACGGTTATTTTATTGATGTCCCGGCCCGACTTTGTTCCGCAAATATTCAGCTGTTGCCGGTATTGATCGGCGAGGACACACACTGAAAAGTCTTTTACCGATTCCATCACCGTAAAGGTATGTCTTACCGGACGAACCATTACGGTGAAAATACGCTTGTTCCAGATATGTCCGATCGTGCCCCATCCAATCGTCATTGGGTTGGGGGGATCGCCGGCAACCAATAAAATTCCGGCACCATCAAGTTTGTCGAGTGTTTCATGAAATACATCGAATAATTCAACCTCTTTACGCATAATTATATAATTTTGAGGGTCAAAATTAAACCAAATCACCAATCCCAGCTAATTATGAGCCGAAAAACGATGATCATGATGCTTTCCGTGGTGCTGATTGCCATTCAAATGGCTGTGATGGCCCAGACAGACAAAAAAGATATCACCCTCGAGGATATCTATAAAAACAGGAAGTTTTCCTCAAAGGGCTTTGCAGGAGTACAGTCAATGAACGATGGCAATTTTTACTGCCAGGTGAAAAAAGACAGCCTGAATGTTTACGAATATGCCACGGGTAAATATGCACGAACCATTGTGACCTCGAAGCAGCTGATACCCCAGGGCGATACGGTGCCCATTCCGATGTATGGCTTTGAATTCAGCGGGGATGAAACCAAAATTCTGTTTTCAACCGATGAAGAAGCGATTTATCGCAGATCATCCAAGGCAAATTATTATATCTACGACATTAAAACAGGGAAGATTTTTCCCCTTTCAAAGCATGGCAAACAACGGCTGGCCAATTTCTCCCCCGATGGATTGAAGGTTGCCTTTGTGCGGGATAACAATATCTTTATCAGGGATTTAAATATAGGTTGGGTAAACCTCGGAGGCGAACAGGATGACAAGGGAACGGGCATCGAGTACCAGGTTACCACCGACGGTAAACCCAACGAAATCATCAATGGCGCAACGGATTGGGTATATGAAGAGGAATTTGAGTTCTCACAGGCCTTTGCCTGGTCACCGGACGGGAAAAGAATCGCTTTTTACCGGTTCGACGAAAGTAAGGTAAAGGAATACCAGCTTACCCATTATGGCGACCTTTATCCCGAACAGTACAAATACAAATATCCCAAAGCAGGAGAGGATAACTCGGTGATTGGTATTTACCTCTATGACCTGGGTCTGAAGAAAATAATGCCTGTAGATATTGGAAAGGAAACGGATATCTATATTCCAAGGATCAAGTGGACAGAGGATCCCAACACCCTGGCGCTGTACCGGATGAACCGTCATCAGAATAAACTTGAACTTTTACTCGCAGATGCTGCAACCGGAAATACAAAGGTGATTTATACAGAGGAGAGCAAGTATTACATTGAGATCAATGATCACTGGCATTTTTTTAACAATAAGAAGGAGTTTCTGCTCTCCAGCGAAAAAGACGGGTACCGGCACCTTTATTTATATAATATGACCGGACAACCGGTTCGTCAGCTGACCAGAGGAAATTTTGATGTGCTGGATGTGCTGGGGGTGGATGAAAAGGCAGGCCTGGTCTATTATTCCTCGACTGAAACCTCGCCCATGGACAAAGATATTTGTTCAGTGACCCTCGACGGCAAGAAAAAGACGAAACTGAATGCTAAACCCGGTGGAAATTCAGCTGATTTTAATAAGACTTTCACATACTACATCGGACGGTGGTCCGACATCAATACCCCTCCCTACATCGCTGTATATAAGTCAAATGGTGCGGAAGTCCGGATGTTGCAGGACAATGCCAAGCTAAAAGCAGTTATGACCGAATACCAGTTCAGCAAGGCTGAATTTTTTAAATTTAAAACCGAAGATGGCACTGAACTCAATGGTTTGATGGTAAAACCACCTGATTTTGACCCGGCAAAAAAGTATCCGGTCCTTTTTACCATCTACGGAGGCCCTGGTTCCCAAACCGTGAATAACTCATGGGGAACGGTATCTTCGTGGAACCAGTTGTGGGCTCAGCATGGCATCATCGTTGTTTCTGTGGATAACCGCGGAACCGGTGGCAGGGGAGAGGAGTTTAAAAAGTGTACCTACCTGGAACTGGGAAAATATGAAACGCTCGATCAGATTGAGACGGCAAAGTATCTCGGAACCCTCGGATATGTTGATAAAACCAGGATCGGGATGTGGGGATGGAGTTTTGGCGGTTACCTCACCCTGTCGTGTTTAACCAAAGGCGCCGATTATTTCAGTTTCGGCATAGCCGTGGCGCCGGTGACAAACTGGAAATATTACGACAACATCTACACCGAACGTTTTATGCGGACTCCAAAAGAGAACAACGCCGGGTATGAGGACAACTCTCCGGTGAATCATGCCGCTAAGCTCAAAGGAAAACTTTTGCTTATCTGTGGGATGGCCGATGACAATGTGCACCCGCAGAATTCATACGATATGGTGACCGCCCTCGTAGGAGCCGACAAACAGTTTGAATCGCAATTCTATCCTAACAGCAATCACGGGATCTATACTGGTAAAAACACCAGTTTTCACCTCTATAAGCGAATGACTGACTTTATTCTCAGCAACCTTTAATCCTTGAGCAGGAATGCAATCTGCAAATCCGAATTCCGAATTCCGAAATCCGAATTCCGAAATCTGAATTTGTTTTGGAAATCTGGAATTAACTTTGTACTTTTGCAGCCCTTTATAAATAATTAGTATTCACATTAACAAGAAAGTGAGCGAAACGCATGATTATCGTACCTGTTAAAGAAGGCGAAAGCATTGACAGATCTTTGAAAAAACTGAAACGTAAATTTGAGAAAACTGGCGTAGTGAAGGAACTTCGTGAACGTCAGAAATTTACCAAACCATCCATCAAACATCGGGAAGCAGTCAATAAGGCGATCTATATCCAGAAGATACATGATGCCGAAGCTGCCATGTAACAGCGATTAAAATTTTTACGAGAAGAAATTTTGTTTAGGGTACATATTTTTGTATATTTACCCCTGATTTGTTATCGGCAAAATTTCTTCTTATTTTTTTGTGACCGGTGAAACAACGCTTTCTTGCATATCTGCAATACGAAAAACGGTATTCTGCTCACACCGTAACTGCCTACCGGACCGATCTGGATCAGTTTTACGAATACCTCGCCCATCAATATAACATCACTGACATTCCCGGGGTAACTCATCCAATGATTCGTTCTTGGCTGGTTGATATGCTGCAAAACGGAATAGGAGCCAGGTCGGTCAACCGCAAACTCACTACCCTGAAATCATTCTATAAATACCTACTGCGCAATGGTGTTGTGGAAATAAATCCGATGCGTAAGATAACCTCGCCAAAAACACCCAAGAGATTACCGGTATTTGTTGAAAAGGATAAAATGGAGTTGCTTTTTGACCATGTTGATTTTGGGGTGGAATTTCAGGGAATCCGCAATAAGCTTATCCTTGAACTGTTTTACGCGACAGGAATGCGCTTGTCGGAACTTGTCAACCTGAAAGAAACCGATATTGATTTTCACCATGATACTATTAAGGTATTGGGCAAACGAAATAAAGAACGATTGATCCCGTTTGGTAAGAAATTTGAAGTGTTGATGGTTTCGTATCTCGAAGAAAAAAGGAATACATTCGGTCATGTCAATGAATTGTTCCTGACCGACAAGGGTAAACCGATCTATTCGAAAATGGTTTACCGGATTGTTACGAAGTATCTGGGCGAAGTTACCACCCTGGAAAAGAAAAGTCCGCATGTGTTGCGTCATACATTTGCAACACATCTTTTAAATAATGGTGCCGAATTAAATGCCGTAAAAGAACTTCTGGGCCACGCCAGTTTATCGGCGACCCAGGTTTATACGCATAATACGATTGAAAATTTGAAGAGAATCTACAAACAAGCCCATCCAAAGGCATAAAAAAGGAGGTCGGAATGAATGTTAAAATTAACTCTGTCCATTTTAAGGCTGACAAGAAGCTGGAAGCTTTTATCAATGAGAAACTGGAAAAACTGCACAACTTTTTCGAAGGTGTGATTGGCAGTGAAGTGATCCTGAAAATGGAAAATACTGAAACGCCGGAAAATAAAATAGCGGAGGTGCGACTTTTGGTGAAGGGATATGATCTTTTTGCAAAGAAGGAAGCAACCACTTTTGAAGCAGCCATTGACCTTGCTTCGGAAGCTTTGCGCAAACAACTTGTCAAGCATAAGGAAAAAGTCAGAGGCATCTGATTCACGAATTTCATGTGATATCAATGAAGGCAACCTCCTTTAGGTTGCCTTCATCATTTTACGAAAACCCAATATTTACACGTGTTTTGGAGTTCGGTACAGAATTTGTTAAAAAAAAACCTCTTTTTTGAGTATTATTTTCAGAATTCCTTGTTTCGTAACCAAAATGTTTATACTTTTGCAGTCCTTTTAAAAAAAGGAAATGATTGCCGATGTAGCTCAGCTGGTAGAGCAGCTGATTTGTAATCAGCTGGTCGGC
>JBAXFM010000355.1:0-4763 GCA_037139855.1 Bacteroidota bacterium | reverse complement strand
TTTTTTTTTATGAAAGCGAAAAACTTTTTCATGTTGAAAGGTTTTTTGTGGATGGCAGTTTTATTTTGTGAGATCAAGAATTGTTTGCGTGGATCCATACATCGGTATCCTTTTGATCTCTTTGACCGAGAAATCAAGGTTCCTGAGGTCGATCATCCGGAGTGTCGGATTTTCGTACGTTTTAAAATACATGATCCGGTTCGTTTGATCGCGGAAGGTAACCCACTGGGTGGATTCATTGGACACTATGTTGCCATTGGCGTCTTTATCAACGATGATCCCGAAGGGGATGGAAAAGGTGTTGATCACATGCTCACATAGGGTAAGGTTTGAGGCTGCATCGGGCTGACGTGTAACAAAATTTTCTAACATGGCCAATCGTACAAACCGACTGGGAGGGGTGTAATCGCCCGGAATTCCGAGCATCCCGTCACCATGGCCGGTAGGGCTGAAAGTGAATCCACCCACTTTGACAGGAATCGGGTTGGTGTTTTCCAGCCCGATATACTGGCGAAGGTTTGTATAATGCCAAGGCAGCGATGGGGCGTTGGTCATGATTCCCAGAGGATTGTCGTAAATATTGCATTCCCCCTTGTCGTACTCCACCACAATACAGCCGCCATTGGCATCGTAAACGATAAAGTGAACGGTGACCGGCATTTTCATTTTTGACGGATCGGAATAAAAAAACACTTTGATGTTTGACAACGCCGATCTCACCTCGTTGACCGAGGAGAAGTTTGCCAAAGCCCAGTCAGCAAACATAACCTGGGCCAGGGCCTTGCTGCTGTCGGGGGGCGAAACCGATTGATACTGCATGTTACTTTCATACCAGAGCACACTCACCGAGAGACCTTTTTCGTTCATCCCGTCGCTCACGCCGAAATCCATGCCCATGCTGGCCACACCTGCATAACCGAATTGCGTATTCCATTTCAATCCCAGTTTACTTACCGGAGAAGGGCTCACGAATGGCTTGTTCCGGGGAACCACAATCAGGTCGTAGTTCAGGTTAACCCCGAATTCCATCGAACGGGCCAGGGTGATGGTACCGTCTTTTGCTTTCATGCGGAAGATGGTGCAGGCCTGTGTTTCTGACAGAAATACCAGCCCTGAAAGGGTCATGGCTAAAAGGAGTTTTGTTTTCATGGTTGCTTTATTCAGGGTTTCTGGTTTGCCATCTTTTTCAGTTCATCCAGAAGTTTCATGTATGCATTTACTTCGGTTTTTGCATGGTCTGCATGCTGTGCCAAGGTTCGTGTCAGGTCATCCTGCTCACTTTCGTGAAAGTTGGATAATGGTTCTTCATCTCCCGTTGAAGCGAGATCGTTTTTCTCCGGATCAGGTACCAGGGAGGATAACGGCAGGGCGTTGTTGTCGGAACTTATGTGCTTCGATCTCATGGCTACTGGGAGTTTATCTCAAGGTTTTAATGGGTTTTTCGAGGCGCCTGCAGGTGTTAAGTGAAACAGTATTGAAATTTCACCTGGGATTGATATTTATACGGCCCACCGGAACAGCGCTGAAACAATTGGGTGCAAAGACTTTTTAGTTTTTGTATGATTCAGGGTTTCATTGTTTGTCAAAGATATGCATGCAGGATCATGGTAATCACCGCTTTGGTTCAGATAGCCAGTAACGACTCTGTCAAGTTCTGCAGGATCGACCGGACTTTGCAGTAAGCGGGAGCACCCATAAAGCTTTGAAAGGCTTACGGACTCGGTGTTTCCCTGGTTTGCTAGGAGGATAACTGGTATTTCATACGATATCTTCCTGATTTGAAAGGTTGTATCAAAACCATTCATGCCGGGCAGGTCGGCATTGATCAGTACCAGTGTTGTTTCAAGATGGTCGCGTAACAACCGGATGGCCTCATACCCCGACTCTGCTGTGATGAACTGGAGATGATCGTTGAATCGCAGTGAGGTAAGGTCACGCTGGGTAGCCGATTTTTTTCTGACGATGAGAATTGTTGATTTTGAACAGGCTTTGCTTTTCATGAATTGGTCTGTTATTTGGAATTCATGATGCAATGATAACACTGCAAGGCCCCGTTTTCCTAATATCAGGATACTGGTAAAATACTGGAAATGGAGGAATTGAAAAAATAGAGTACTTGAAAACTACTGGTCTGATTTAGTGAAAATCGCAACAGTAAGAATTACAGTGCGATAAGGAAAGAAGTGAGATTTTGATCCTCTCCCATGTTCAATTTCTTTTTGATCTGGTATTTGGACGATTCGATAGTCCGTACACTTCGGTTGAGCATCAGGGCGATCTCCTTGGTAGAGAGATTGATCCTGATCATAGCGCATATTTTCCGGTCGTTTGAGGTCAGATCGGGGAAAGCCGATACCAGTTTTGCCAGGAAAGACGGGTGCATTTTTTCGAAATATTTCACAAACTCATCCCACAAATGGTCATCGACCGGATTATTAAATTCATCGGCCAGGCTTTGCAAAAAAGGCAGTCCCTCCTCATTAATAAAAGGGATAAGTGCGGCCAGTTTTTCGGCAACTGCAGCCTTTTTCTCTGCATTGCCGGCCATATGAAGTGCCTTGGAGGTAAGTTCCTGGGTCATTTTCGCCAGGCCGTCCTGTGCCGCTACCGCATCTTGTTCTGCTTTGTTCTTTTTGATAATCAACTGTTTTCTTTTGGCAATAAATATCCCGGCGAGAATAATGATGGTCAGTATGGCAGCCAGTGCAAATGCGGTAAGCATCCATTGCCTTAATTTTCGCACCTGAATTTCTGCTTTGAGCAGGTCGTTTTCCGCAACCTTTTTCTCTGTTTCAAACCGGATGTTGAGTTCCTCGATCACCTTTGTTTTTTCTGCCGACGACAGGGTGTCTTTCAGGGTTGTATAACGCTTAAAATAATCCAATGCCAGGGGATACTGGTGAATGGTATCATATACACGACTGAAAAGATGGAAAATCTGTGATTGTAATACCGGATCGTTTTCGGGCGAGTTCAGGTTTTCAGCAGCGATGAGATCGCTGATCGCTTCATTCCAGTGTGCCTGCTGGTAGTGAATGTCTGCCAGGTCAAGGTACACCGAGGCTTCAGCCCATGTATTACGGAGTTTTCGGATGAGTGTAAGGGACTGGCCATACCACTCAAGAGATTTTTTCAAATCCCCCTTCGCCTTATAGAGCTGCGCCAGATTGCTGGATGCCACAGCCATACCAAAAGCGATTTGGTGCAGCTGGTAAAAATCGAGCGATTTTTTAAAATAATATTCAGCATCTTTGAAACTTCCGGTCGACTTATAGGCTAGCCCCAGGTTTAACCCGGCATCAGCCATCATCCGTTCATTCTTTTCGGCGGTAAAAATATCCAGGGCCTTGTGATGGGCAGCCAGTGCCTGATCAAACTTTTTAAGCTGTTCATAAACAAGTCCCAGGCTCATATATACGCGGGCCTGGTTTGTGAGATCCTTGTTTTTAGTGTACCATCTGAGAGCCTGACTATAGCAGGCCAATGAGTTCTCATAGGACCCGATCTGCGACCATGCAATTCCCAGGTTGTTGGTAACCTTCGCCAAACCTGCTTCATCCTTCAATGAATCATACATCATGGTACTTTCCCGCAGCAGCAAAATGGCTTGTCTGTTTTGTTGCATCATCAACATGGGTATGGCCATATCATTCAGGGCATCCGCCTCCAGACTGCGGTCTTTCATGGCCCGTGCCTGATTTCTTTCCTCTGTGGCGTATTCCAATGACTTTGCCAGATCTTTGGACTTGTAGAATTTTCCCAGTGCTTTAAGTGTTTTAAAGCGGGTTTCGCCGGATGATTTACCAAGAGAATTCAGCAAACTGTCGGCAGTTTTTTGGGCAGGCAGACTGATATTCGCTGTTAAAAGCAGGAAAAAAGCAGGAAACAGAAAAGCCAGGATTTGCTGTTTTCTCATTATCAGTTTGTTGGATATTCTCTTTGCCGGGTATACTTACTCAATCAATTCGAAACTAAATAACCAGCCACTTCTTAAGGACCGATAACAATTCTTCCTTTCCGATCGGTTTTGCAAGATAGTCGGTACATCCGCTTGCCACAGCATCTCGGATGGAGGTCTGGCTAACATAGGCTGTGAGCACTACCACAGGTAATTCCGGGTTGAATTTTCTGATTTCGCGTGTGGCATCGTATCCGGTCATCACCGGCATCATCCCGTCCATTAATACCAATTTGATCTCCGGATGCGCAAGGCAATGATCAATGGCATCCTTTCCGTTGGATGCGTGCAGGATCGTTAAACCGGTTGGTTTGAATGTTTGCCGGAGATATTCAAAATTGGATTCATTGTCTTCTGCAATGAGGATGGTATAACCGGTATAATTCAGATTTTCCATAAGAACTTACTTTTTTTATCTGTAGGTCAGGCGTTTTTTTTTCGGAGCTAAGTTATGAAGTTAATTTTGATTTTTTTTCCATTCATCTTCAAGTAATATTAATTGTTTGGAAATATCCGTAACGGAACTTCCATCTTTTGACGGGATACCACTCATGCAATACTCCGCCATGGCAGTGATGGAAAGACTCGGATTTACGCCGATATTCCCCTGTATCACCGACCCGTCTGTGATATAAAAACCCGGATATCCGTGCACCTGAAGGTTTTTATCCACTACCCCTGAAGCACCGGTTTCCGACATGGGACAACCTCCAAGGATGTGTGCTGTAGTAGGCCGGTTGAAGAAAACCTCCAGCAAAATATTCTGAGGAATACCGGCCACTTTTCTGGCATAACGCTCCATAAC
>JBAXFM010000354.1:0-4773 GCA_037139855.1 Bacteroidota bacterium | reverse complement strand
TATATGCTTTGTATATGCTTTGTATATGCTTTCTATATGCTTTCTATATGCTTTGTATATGCTTTGTATATGCTTTCTTTATGCTCTGAATTAACAATGTATCAGCTTGGTTCGATCATTGTTCGATGGTTCGTGGTTGTTTCTTCGGGCTTTCCGGTATAAGCCTGCATAAACACTCAAACAAAGCGGGCTGTCTTTTTGACCGATGTGCAGTTTACTGTACCAATTTTCTCATTACCAGTTTCATCCCTATAAACGGGTTTTCGATCGTAATTTTCACAGGGAAACCGTCTTTATACTGAGCAAAGGTGATGATTACCGGATCAGCCAGGTTCGATTTTGCAGTGGTGGCATATAGCGTATCGCCCGATGGGGAATAGGTTTGCCAGGTCTTATACTTTCCGGCATCTCCCTTCACAACCAACCTGTTGGTCTCTGCCTGTCGATATTCCCGCTTGTTTTCCACTGCACATGACCAGTTCAATATGGTGAAATCAGTTTTAAAAATATTCATCAACGCTTTCTTGTTTAACGATTCAAAACAGGAAACAACCTTTAAACTGTCGGCTTTCAGCTCCAGATCAAAAAACGTCATTCCAATCTCATTCATAAACACAATCCTGTAAGTGCCAAAGCAACCACTATTTCCTCCTGAAGGAAAGGCAAGAGGTGAATGCTCCCCCCTCCCCGCCTGGGGAGGGGCCGGGGGTGGGGCTATTGTATCCATCCTCTTTATAACCAGCAACCCTGTAAGATGATGCTTTTTAATATCCAGGGTGGCTTTGAAAAGATAGTTTGTTGCAGGAATCTTGTATTGCGCGACGCGTGACGGGTGACTCGTGATGTGTAACGTGTCGCCCGTCACGGTTGAATTGTCACGTGTCACGTTTAAGGGTTTTATCGAAACACAACCCACAAGCAAGATCAGGAGGACACTAGCGAACCACGAACTTTTCATCTGCAATGGGTTGGTTGAGTTTTTTCGCGGAAAACCTGATCCGGGTGCAATCGCCACCAGGTTCATGCATTTCAAGCCGGTTCACGGTGTAATCGGTCCGGTCAAAATAAATAACGATGTCAGACAGGGATTCTTTTAGCTTTGGCGTGAGTGTTTTTAATTTTACCACCCAGGATGTCGGATTTTCATAAAAAAGGGCGTTGAAATTCTGCTCATCGGTGAGCAGGGTCCCCTGAATGCTGCCAAGAATCACACGGTTAATCTCCAGAAATACCTTATTTGTATTGACATTGAAGTTAGACACCTGGTTTTCATCTTTGATGGATATCTGGTCATTTTTGATGATGATGATATACGAAAATGGCTGAATATATTCCCATCTCAGCATCTTTTCTTTTTTCAGGTAGAATTTTCCTTTTGAGTTGATTTTCTCTGTAATTATGCTCATCTCTTTTTCCTGTTCAAAGTCGCAGATAATGGACCGTGTCGTGATGGCTGCCTCTTTTATGTGGTTTTTCAACGATTGGATTGAAACCGCATCCATGGGCTTGTTTTGAGCGATTGCCATACAAGGAAGCAGCATTGAAAACAATGAAAACAATGCAAGGCTATTTATCAATGTTTTGTCAAACATAAGCATTCAATTTCAACAATTTATCCAAAGACTCAATCCTGTAGCCGGCATCCCTGATTCTATACAGCAAATCATCAAGATGATGTTCAGTAAAGGGAGTAAAATCATGTAACAGGATAATGGCGCCGGGCTTCAGTTGTCTGATAATTTTTTGACTGATTTGACTCGGGTTCCTTTTTATTGTATCCAGGGAGCGGATATTCCAGCAGACCACATGCCAGTGCATCATTTTCAACGCATTGCTTACCATCGGGTTCAATACCCCGAAAGGCGGGCGAAAAAACAAAGGGGACTTTCCGGTAATATGTTTGATTAACAGATCAGTTTCCATCATTTCAGCCTTCATCCTGCGGGCCGGGAAGAGATCAAACCATTTGGAATGTGAGAATGAATGATTGCCAAGCACATGCCCTTCATTAATCATCTGGTTTAAAAGCAACTCATTGTTTTTTATGTTTTTACCGATGCAGAAAAATGCTGCTTTTACCTCATGTTTTTTTAGAATCTCCAGGATGATCGGGGTTTTATCAGGGTCTGGGCCGTCGTCAAATGTGATGGAGACTGATTTTTCATTTGTCTGACCATGGCAGATCACCGGGTAATGAAAATTGGAGCAGGGAAGAAACGCCATGAGGAATGATATTCCGAAATATAGGATGAAGAGCAAGGTGTAAATCCAGGTGGCATGGTCGTGAATAAATCCTCCGGTGGATTTGCTAAGGAAAAGGTTCCAGAGGTTCAGACTCATTAGGGTAATAAAAAAAATCACAGTCAGTCGTCGAAATGTGAACATTTACGTGCGGCTTAGCAGGATGAATGAGTGATTATTCCCTCTGAAATGGTTGTAAATGAGTACATGTTCAATTCGATCGGGCTGAAGCAGAAAATTGACACGTGTAACGTCAGGGACCGACTGCGTTTTTATGACCATTGCACCCAACCAGGTGGCAAAGGAGGAAGCAGTGTGATATTCACCACACAGGTTTTTAAAACAGGCAAGAGCTGTATTCGGAAAATCTGTTTCCACCAGGTCGTGGTAGATCAGGTCACTTTGCGGATCACCGTTCAATCCAAGGATGGCCAGACTGATGTTGTTTGTCGTTAATCCATGGCAAGCCAGGAAATTCCGAAGTCGTTCACTTACCTCCAGATGCGATCCAGGCTTTAGAAATGTGGCAACACCAGCGAGCCGGGCATAGGTGTGTTGGTTTTTATTCTTTTCCAGAAAGAGGAACGAAGCGCCTTCTCCTGCAATGGTTCCGCGTTGCTGATCATCAAGGAGGTTTAATGAAGAAACCGGTTTTTGCTTCCAGAATCCCATCCGGCTTGTAATGGCTAATGAATTAGCCGTGAGTTCGTCAGACCCGCCAACCAGTACATTATTGAATTCACCCATCTGAATTTGCATCATGGCATCGATGAGAGCGCTCTCGAATGATATTCCCCGGTGAACATAAGTGAAGTTGTATCCATGACATTTGAGCAGCAGGGCAATTTGTCCGGCTACAGTGTTGTGAGTGCTCTGAATAAACGAGGTCGGAGTCAGGAACTCTTCGTTGTTTTTAATCATCGAGGCGAGAAACTTCTCCGTGTCTTCCATGCATCCCAGCCCGGTGCCCGTGATAATCGCATCTGGGGTAATCTCTCTCCCGGTTATATTATTTGCGCCTGCGCCAGCATCTCTGAGACACAATTTTGCAGCGGCTACACCCATTTTGATGATCCGGCCCATCCTGCGGATCATTTCAGCCGGAATGAACTCCTTATAACCCGGGTCAAGACATCTGAGCTGATTATTTTCATAGGAAAGGGGGTCCTCAAGAAAATGGTTGCTGCTGATTGTTTTCTGCGGCGATACATTCCCCAGCCCATTGATATATATATTGGTCATTTTCACTCCGTCATTTGTCATTTGTCATTAGTCATTCGTCACTTGTCCTTCGTCATTTGTCAATCGTCACTGCCTTGGACAGCACAATTGCCGAATTATTTCCCCCGAATCCAAACGAATTGGACAACACGTGCCTGATCTGCAACGATTCATCGCGATGCAATACCGATGTAACCGGGCTTATGTGCAATTCCTTCATCGGTGTCGAAAAATTAAGATTCGGGAAGATTACCTGATGCTGTATAGACAGGATAGAGATCACTGCTTCAACGGCTCCGGCTGCGCCAAGGGTATGGCCCGTATATCCTTTGGTGGAACTGAATGGGGGAACATGCCCGCTGAAAATACGCTCCATGGCAATACCTTCTGAAAGGTCGTTGTTTTGGGTGCCAGTGCCATGCACGTTGATATAGTCGATGTCACGCGGGTTGAGTCCACTCATCGCCAATGCTTTAGACATGGCCAGATAAGCTCCTGTACCATCAGGTGATGAGGCCGTTTGATGATAGGCATCGTTGGCATTGCCATATCCCGATACTTCTGCCAGAATGGTCTTATGTTCTTTCATAACCACCTCTTCCGACTCAAGTACCAGAAATGCTGCCCCTTCGCCCAGGGTAAGTCCGGCGCGATTTTCATCAAAGGGATGACAACCGGTTTTATCAAGAATCATCAGGGTGTTAAAGCCATTGAGGGTGAATTTGGTTACCGAATCATTGCCACCCACTACCACCCGGTCGAGTTGCCCGGTTTTGATGAGATTGGAGCCAAACATCATAGCATTTACCGATGATGAACAGGCAGTGCTGATGGTGGTGACAAATTCACTGATTCCCAGGTGAAAGGCAATTCGTTCAGTACTGTCGCCGCAGTCGTGGTTCACAATATCAGCCATCCTGCCTTTCCTCGGGTCAGTCAGGAAGGTGGCATAAAAATCTTCACTACGGTCCATGCCACCGACGGTGGTGGCAGAGATAAGTCCGGTTTTATATTGGTTAATATCATGAATTCCTGCAGATTCAAGCGCTTCTGTGGCTGCTTTCATCCCCAACAATGCCGTTCGTGTGAAGTTGTTTTTGCCGGCATTGCCCGTTTCTTCCAGCAATGCTTCGGTTGTCATCTTTACTTCCGCCATGGGGATAATTCCCTTGTGCAGGGTATTGAATTGTGTAATTTCTCCAATTCCTGATTTCTCGGCAAGTAACGATTGCAGTGTTTCTTTTACATTGTTTCCAATGGCACAGACGATTCCAATCCCTGTAATATATACCCGTTTTGACATTTTAAATG
>JBAXFM010000353.1:0-4839 GCA_037139855.1 Bacteroidota bacterium | reverse complement strand
TTTTTACCTCTTCTCTGTAATCTGATTTTGGTTGGCATTTGTTAAATGATTGATTTATTGATTTATTGAATAAATGATTAAAGGGGTGCAAAATTCGGCATTTTATTTGAATAAACCAATAAAATTCATTCGTTACTTCCCAAACTTGATAAACTTATCGTTTTTCGTACTGCAAAACGAACAGGAAGCCTCTGGTTTTGCTACATCATAGGTGTTGCCGCACTTAGGGCAAACCCAGTAAACCTTCGACAGGGTTTCTGTTTTACCGGCGTTGAGGGCGTTCAACGCATTCTGATACATCAGCTGGTGTTTCTTCTCCGTATCCATGGCCCAGCGGAATGATTTTGAAGCGCTTGTCGCATCTTCGGTTTTGGCAGTTGCAATAAAACCCGGATACATCGTGGTCATTTCGTATGTTTCGCCTGTGATGGCATCCTGAAGATTATCTTTCGTTGTTTTTACGGTGAATTCAGGTTTTACAGGGTCTGTTTTCTGGCCCATTTTTTCCAAAACTGTTTGATGATTGGTCGCATGGATTTGCTCGGCTTTTGAAGTTGCCTCAAACATCGAAGCGATTTGGGTGAGACCCTCTTTCTTTGCCTGTTCGGCAAATGCGGCGTATTTGGCGCTGGCGGTTGATTCACCTTTGAATGCAGCTTTCAGATTGGCAATGGTTTTGTCGGCTCCGCCGGCAATCGACTGAAATCCGGCAGCAAAAACAAGCGCCAGACATAATAACATCATTTTTTTCATCGTGTAACTTTTAGCATTGTTTAACTTTTGACATTTGACATTTGACTTTTGCATTTTGACATTCATTGCTAAAGCCCTATCATATAATCCATCACCAGCGACCCACCAAAATAACCGGTAATCGAAACAAAAACAAAAGCGATAAAGAATAGCCCCAGTGAGAGATATTTCATATTGGTTGTTTCTTTATCCAGGTAAGCGACTACGATACGGAACAGCGCGGCGACAATGATGGAAATGAGGGTGACGGTGGCATAGAATTCATGCCGCTCGCGCATAATACCCGCTTCACCTTCCATGGGGCTGGTGAAGAAATATCCTGAGCCAAAAGCGAATATTGCACCGGCCATACCGATAATTTCCAGCCAGTATCCTGCTTTGGGTAACCAGAGTTCTTTTTTAAAGACAAGGGAAAGCAGGTCAAACAGAAAACCAACGGTGATAATTGCGATTGGAAAATGCACCAGCATCGGATGGAAATGACTTGAAGGAATCATGGGTGTTTATTTTTTAACAAATATACATCAAAAGTAATTTATCAACAACCTTATTTCATTGGCGATTTTAAAATAATTTTACAACCTCGTTCAACAGCATATATTTCCCCGTTTCCATGGTAGATTTCATTCATTTACATTTACATACACAATATTCGATTCTCGATGGGGCTTGCCGCATCAAAGAGATGGTTGGTAAAGCAGCATCAATGGGCATGAAGGGAGTGGCTGTTACCGACCATGGTAATTTATTCGGCATCAAGGAATTTGCTGAAGCCGCTGCAAAACATCAAGGTTTTAAACCGATTTTCGGATGTGAAACCTATGTTTCCCACCGGAGCCGGTTTGAAAAATCTGAGGTGATTGACCGTAAAGGCGATCACCTGATATTACTGGCAAAAAACCCGATCGGGTATAAAAACCTGCTTAAACTGATCTCCTTTTCATGGACTGAAGGTCATTACTATAAACCACGGATTGACAAGGAATTGCTGGAAAAATATCATGAAGGACTGATTGCATCTTCCGCATGCCTTGCGGGCGAGATTCCCAGAGCCATCCATGCGGGCAATGTAGCGAAAGCAGAACAGGTGTTACTGGAATACAAGGAGTTGTTTGGAGATGATTTCTATCTGGAGCTGATGCGTCATCCGGCAACGGATCCGACCCGCGACAGCGATGTGTATAAGCGGCAAATGATCGTTGGGGATGAACTGATCAAACTTGCGCATAAACATCATGTGAAATTGCTGGCAACCAATGATGTTCATTTCCTCAATGAAATTGATGCGGAGGCGCATGACCGGCTGCTATGTGTCAACACCGGAAAGTTCATGGACGATCCCGACCGTATGCGGTATACCGGGCAGGAGTGGTTCAAATCAAAGGAGCAGATGAACAAGCTCTTTGCCGATATTCCTGAAGCACTGGAGAATACGATTGAAGTACTCGACAAGATTGAAGCCTTTAGCCTGAACAGGGAACCGATTATGCCTGACTTTCCTTTGCCAGACGGGTTTACAGATCCGGATGAATTTTTGAGGCACATCACTTATGAAGGCGCAAAGAGGCGCTACCCCGAAATCACACCGGAACTTGTTGACAGGATTGACTTTGAGCTGGCTACCATAAAGAAAATGGGATACCCCGGATACTTCCTGATCGTGCAGGATTTTCTGAATGCTGCACGCGACATGGGGGTCTCTGTCGGGCCTGGCCGTGGTTCTGCCGCAGGATCAGTGGTGGCTTTTTGTATCCGGATCACCGATGTTGACCCGCTGAAGTTTGATTTGCTGTTTGAACGGTTTCTCAACCCCGATCGTGTCTCCATGCCCGATATCGACATTGATTTCGATGAAGATGGCCGCGACCGGGTTTTAAAGTGGGTCGTAAACAAATATGGGAAAGACAAGGTTGCCCAGGTCATAACATTTGGAACGATGGCTGCAAAAGGAGCCATCCGCGACGTAGGACGCGTTCAACGGCTGCCGCTGGATGAAGTGAGCCGCCTGACAAAGATGATTCCGGCAAGACCGGGAGTCACCCTTAAAACGGCCTACGAGGAAGTTCCTGAATTAAAGGCTGCCCGGTCGTCATCCAACAAGCAGATTGCCGAAACACTCCGGTATGCCGAGAGCCTCGAAGGCTCGGTTCGTCAAACCGGAATCCATGCCTGCGGGATCATCATCAGCCGCGACGACCTCATGGAATATATCCCTGTTACCACCTCCAAGGAATCGGAATTGCTGGTTACCCAGTTTGACGGGGAGTACATTGAAAAAGTGGGGATGCTCAAGATGGATTTTCTGGGACTGAAAACCCTGTCAATCATCAAGGATGCTGTGCAGAATATCCGCGATTCGCGGGGTATGGAGGTTGATATCGAAAATCTGCCGTTCGATGATGCGCCCACTTACGAACTTTTCAGCCTGGGAAAAACAACCGGGATATTCCAGTTCGAGTCGGACGGGATGAAAAAATACCTGAGGGATTTAAAACCCAATAAAATAGAGGACCTGATTGCCATGAACGCTTTGTACAGGCCGGGGCCGATGGATTATATTCCGAGCTTTATCGCGCGCAAACATGGCAGGGAAAAAATTGCCTACGACATCCCGGTGATGGATAAGTACCTCAAAGATACCTATGGTGTTACCGTTTACCAGGAACAGGTGATGTTGCTGTCGCAGGAATTGGCAGGATTCACCAAAGGACAGGCCGACTCATTGCGCAAAGCCATGGGAAAGAAGATCGAGGCCATGATGGATGACCTGAGGCCCAAGTTTTTTGATGGTTGCAAGAAAAACGGACACGACCTCACCATCGTAACCAAAATATGGAAAGACTGGGAAGCTTTTGCCAATTATGCATTTAATAAATCACATTCAGCATGTTACGCATACCTGGCTTACCGGATGGGATATCTCAAGGCACACTATCCAGCTGAGTTTATGGCGGCAGTGCTTAGCCGGAACCTCAATGACCTGAAGGAAATTACCCTCTTTCTGGATGAGTGCAAGCGCATGCTCATCCCGGTGCTGGGCCCGGATGTAAACGAGAGCTCAACCGCTTTTGTTGCCAATAAAAAGGGGGAGATCAGGTTTGGGATGGCCGGGATCAAAAATGTAGGGGAAGCTGCAGTGAAAAGCATTGTGGAAGAACGACATGCGAATGGCCCCTACAACAGCATTTTTGATATGACCCGCCGTATTAATTCCCACATGGTCAACAAAAGATGCATGGAATCATTGGCTAAAGCGGGAGCCTTTGATTGTTTTGAAAATACCCACAGGGCCCAGTATTTCTTCCAGGAAAACAGCGATGATCTAGTCTTTCTGGAAAAAATCATCCGTCATGCCACTGATTATCATGCCCGGAAGGACTCCATGCAGCAGTCTTTGTTTGGCGAAGCAGAAGAGATTCATTTTAAGGAGCTTACATTGCCAGATTGCCGGCCATGGTCAAAGCTGGAGCAACTGAAATTTGAAAAGGATGTAACCGGGTTTTACATGAGCGGACATCCGCTTGATGGCTATCAGTTTGAGATGGAACAATTCTGTAACAAAACCATCGAAGACCTTAAGCAGGATTTAAAACCACTGAAGGGCAAAGAGATTACTTTTGCCGGGATTGTGATCGAAGCAAATCATAAGATAGGTAAGACAGGAAAGCCTTATGGTTCCTTTGTGGTGGAAGATTATTTCAACTTCATTTCACTCACCATGTTTTCGGAGGAGTATCTCCGATGGAAACACTTGCTGGAAGAGGGTCAGTATGTTTTTCTCAAGGCGCGCATCGAATCGCGTTTTGACAGTCCCGACCAGATGACCATACGGATCAATCAGGTGATCCTCCTTTCAGAGGTGATGGAAAAATTTTCAAAAGTGCTTTCTCTGACAATCGTTCTCAACGAATTAACTGTTGACACCATCCATAAGCTGCATCAGGCAGCAGGTAAGTACCGGGGAACCTGCCGTATGCGCATCAGGGTTCATGATCCCGATGAAAATATTACCATTGATCTGCCTTCCAGAAAATACAGGGTGAACCCGAAAGAGATGATTCATGCGTTGGAGGAGTTGTCGGAGAT
>JBAXFM010000352.1:0-4889 GCA_037139855.1 Bacteroidota bacterium | reverse complement strand
CTATTGGTTCCCTATTGCTTCCCTATTACTTCCCTATTACTTCCCTATTACTTCCTTATTACTTCCTTATTACTTCCTTATTGCTTGTCATTCGTCATTCGTCGATCGTCGATCGTCATTGTTCCTCTTTTTTCACCCACAATTAGCTCCCATCTCCCCCTTCCCCCGCCTGGGGGAAGGGTCGGGGATGGGGGCTGTAATCAGATTGTCCGGGGATGGGGACTGCTATAACTACGGTGTAAAACATATTTTAAAGTTTTCAATTTCATTGCCACTGCGAACCATGAGTAAATAAAACCCTGCCTTGAGTCCCCTCATATCAACGGTCATTTTTAATTTCCCTTCGGGGTACCAGGTTCCGGCCGGACGTCCTGACGCCTCAAACAACCTGATTTCCTCTAGGACTGCCGAACTGGTAACGGTAAAACTGTTGGTAACTGGATTAGGAAACACAGAAATCCTGGATGACTGTAGCGCCCCTATCCCGGTAACCACATCAACCATAACGGTGTCGGAATGGGTGGCGTTTTCACATTCATTAAAGATCACCTGAATAAAATACTGGTATTGACCAAGGGGAAGACCCTGATCAAACCATGAAGTATCAATGACCATGTTAGGGTTGATCTTGCTGAAGGTGTTTGCTCCGTAAGCTTTCCGGTAAATATCGTACCCAAGAACCTCTCTGGAATATCTCCCTGACCTGGTTATACCAGGCGCGGTTCGCGGAGTTAGAAAAACCGGTCGGCTCTTATCATCTGCACCAATCGTACAATCGTCAATGGCCCATGGATACCATAAGCCATTGCCGTCACCATCCACGGCACGCCAGGCAATATCAACCGTTTCGCCGTCATACATGGAAAGATCAATATGATATGGCGTCAGCCATGCATTAATCCCGGTGGTTCCGGGATAAGGAGGCAGAGCCGACATGTCCATCAAAATATCCCAGGATGCTCCGTGATCGGGGGATACCATTATATAATAATGATCCTGATGAAGCGACCCCTGGAAGGCATAACTCCAAAAGGTGAGATCCCCGTTCACATAAATGTTATTGGCGATGAGCCATTCATCCTGGTGGTTGTAGTCCCAGTTCAGCCCGGCTGAAAAGCTTCCGCTGTGAACTCCCGGCAGCCCTGCAGCCGTCGTATGCGACCAGGAATTGGAAGGATTTGTCGTTTGGATGGTCCATTGAAGCGGGGGGAAAATAGTCTCTTCAAAGCCTTCATTTAAAAGATTTCCTCCGAAACAATCAGGAGGACTCCAGGTAAGTTTCACTGAATTTCCAATCAATTCACCTGCAAGGTTAGATGCCGGGTAACACACGGGATAGATATTAACATTGTCGATGAACCAGTTGAGGATTTCGGAGGAATTCTGGCCGGAAGCCCTGAACCTTACCCTGAAACCTTTACCGCGAGCAGGACTGATGTCAATATGATAGTTTGTCCACGGCAGGCTCCCGGTATTTTTAATTTCTGCTTTCTTATTCCAGGTATTGTTATAGTAAGCTTCAACAATCATCTTTTCCGTTCCGGTATAATTGCGGTCGTTCAACTTCAGGTCAAAGTCGAGCCAGATGGCGGCACAATTGAATGGCAAACCATTGAAAGACGGGCTTTCGAGCGAATAATTGTAATTAACCACCGGGGGCTGCCATCTGAAATTAGCTGCCGGAGCGGGGATTCCTTCTGCGGCGTCAATAATCCAGTTTCCCTGAGAGGGTGTAAATCGCCATTCATTGTAGGAGAACGATCCAGAATTCCATGATTCAAAAAATGGCAGTTGCCGGCCCCAGGTGATGGTAATGTGCAACGGTCCGGCTGGCAAACTTTCTCCGGTCTGCCCCGGAAAGCCATAATAATTAAGGTCGTAAACTGCAGCTACCCCGTACTGGTAATATCCGGGCTCGAGTCCGTAGTCATAAAAATCCAGAGAATCCGCATCATTGATCGTTGCTATCACACTATCATTGCGAAAAATGGTGTACCCGATTAACCCGGGAGGGATAAAGGATGAAGTATCTGTTGTCGCGAGGGGCTTGTCCCATGAAATATACGCCGCATCTTCCATCGGATAACCCTGGATATTTCGAACCGGGTACAGGAAATGTGAAGTGAAGGATGTGCAGGCAAAATCGGAATAGCCACTGCCATAAAGAGCTCTGACGCAAGCATTATACGTTTGTCCGAACTGAATCTGGTTGCCCGGGATGGGATAAGCGTTTTTTGTCGTATAACCACTGATGACATTTCCGAGGTAAAAATAATATCCCAGGATGCAATTAGCCTGTTCCTGGGCAGGCTCTGAAGCAACCACTTCAATGTTATCAATATTCCAGTTGTTGATATCATAGGAATCTCCCCCTGAAGCAAGAAACCTTAACTTGAAATTCAGGTTGGTGTAGGCAGAAATATCGAGATCTTCCTTGGTCCATGTGATATTACCACCTGCATTCGAGTAATTCTTCAGGATGTGCCAGTTTGATCCGTCCCAGATTTCAACAGCCATCTGATTCATGGTTGTTGTGCCAAAGTTATCAAGGTAAATATCATACTTCAGCTTCAGTAAGGTGGAATGTTGTCCTGAAATATATTTGCTGATCAGTGATTGAGCATAATTTGTTTGCTGCGGCATGGCCATGAACACGGCAGAAGGGGCAGGATTGCCGATTGCCGCAGAAATATCCCAGTTAACGCCTCCTTCCGTCGTCCACATGTTGGTAGCAAACGAACCGCTGCTCCATTTTTCGGTGAAAATTTGTTTCTCATAACGGGGAACATCCCAGCGGGCCAGGAGGCTGCTGTCGTCCACCACAAGGTTGGCAGGTGGCATTTTGACCTGCAATAAGGTAATATCAAGCTGCACTGGCGATGCTACAGGAACCGATTGGGTAAGGGTATCATACCCGAATCTTACGGCAGTCAGTTTATAAGTACCCTTCCATGCATTCGGGAATACGATGATTCCGGAGGAATCAGCCATGGCCGAATACACGGTATCTGTATAAACAAGGTTGACCATGTTTACAGTGGATCCGGCCGGATTTACACTGTCGCAGCTTACATCAAGATGAATGTTTACCGGTTCTGTCCAGCATTTACCCAGGATATTGGAGAAAGTGACTGCTGACCATCTGTTGCCCGGGTAATGCGATTTCACACCCCAGCGATATGGACCGCAGGGCAATGAAGCCCAGGTACTATCGGTAAATGAAGTAGCCGAAGTTGCACCAACCAGGTTCCATGCCGAAGGATTTTGCTCTTCCCCCTGGCGCAGCCGGTAGAGGTTGTATGATGAAACAGTTAAAGGATCATCAGCAAGGAAACCCGGGCCTCCGGGGCCTTCACACCGTGCCCTGATCATGAAATTCCCCCCTGCCGGGAACCAGGGGCTGCCGCCACTCACAAACCGTGAATAGCTTCTGAACTGGGGGTTGGTTTCATCAATGGCGATGCCTGCCGCATCAGGGGCATTCCCGCCCTGAACCATCGCGATATAAAATGCTCCATTGTTTACAGTCACCGGCAACGGAAACGTAAATTCCACCCACCCCAATGCGGCCGGGATAATGTCGAATGGACCGGCCAGGCTGTTTCCGGGGGTTCCACCAACGCCGGAGGCATCATAAACCCTTACCTGAAATGGAACCAGCGGGTTGCTGCCGGCGGGATAATTTGCCGACGCGCCAATATTGATGGATCCGCCCGTAATCTTTACCGGAAATCCGGAAAGCGTAAATTTCATGGCATACATATTTCCCTGCGAAGCCCATATGGTAAAATTATCCTGAATGCCATCATCATAAATCAATTCATAATTCCCGGATGGTGGATTCCAGATAACAGGAACATGCTGGGATAATGTATCCAGAGAAACTGCAACACTTAAAGGAGGTGTGAGGTTTTCCCATAATTGAATATTCAGCAGGGAAGTAACGCCAGCCAGGAATGCAACAGGGATTGAGGAATAATTTTCGAATCCGGGTTTGGTGCATCCAACAGGGAATGTTCCCACAGGATCGATGACAAGGGTGTAAACTCCGCCTGATACAGACAGTGCAGACTGACCATTAACGACTATCTTTGCACCGGTAACCGGCATCCCATTCGCTCCGTTGGTAACAATCCCCTGCAGAAACGCAGCGGTTGCAAAGAGCGATTGGGAATATACCAGGCAGAATATCATAAGAATTCCCGGCAGAATCAGATAGCCTGTCAGAATTCTTGTGAAAAATCCAATCAACCGGTACACAGCAAATTTCATTCGTTTGTTTTAACGTTGAAACTGATGATTATGTTACAAATTTACATAAAATACAGGTTATTTCTTTGTTTGATTTGCAGGAATGAGCATGACCTGCCGGTTATTTTGCCACTTTTCAAGCATTAAATTGAAGATTTTTTGCGTTTAGGTTGGTTAATAAGAAAAAATTTATAACTTTGCACTCCCAAATTTACGAACATCAATTCATTATAACATGTACGCAATCGTTGAAATAGCCGGTCAGCAGTTCAAGGTAGAACAGAATGACGAAATCTTTGTTCACCGGCTCGAAGGTGATCCTGGAACCAAACTTGAATTCGACCAGGTGTTGTTGTTGGATAACGACGGCAAAATCAGTGTTGGCAAACCTTTGGTAGAAGGCAGCAGCATCAGTGGCACGATCGTGGATCATGTTCGTGGCGACAAAGTTGTGGTCTTTAAAAAGAAACGCCGCAAGGGATATGAGAAAGAATCGGGTCACCGTCAGGATTTCAGCAAGGTCCTGATTGAAAATATTAATTTTTAATAATAAGGTAATATGGCACACAAGAAAGGGGCGGGTAGTTCAAGCAACGGCCGCGAATCACATAGCAAACGTTTAGGCGTTAAAATTTATG
>JBAXFM010000351.1:0-4916 GCA_037139855.1 Bacteroidota bacterium | reverse complement strand
TTCCCAAGCTGAGGGTCGTGGGTCCGAATCCCATTTACCGCTCCTGATAATCAAGGCTTTCAGAAATTCTGGAAGCCTTTTTTAATGCATGTGCCTACAAATGTGCTACAACATTGCCCATTTTTACTTCAGTGATTGAAAATTTCTCTTTGTCACGAGAACCTTCTAAACAATTTTCGATTACCTGGATTAATAAAAATTTACTCCCGGAATGCTCACATATCCCTCTTGCCCCAGATCATCTCGAAAATCTCCTGATTGATATGATCGAACAGCAATTCCAGCTCCTGTCGCCAGATTTCACCGAACTGAGGCAATGAACCTGGCCATTGGGTGATGTTTTTCTCCAGGATGTACCGGAACCGTTTGATGTTGTCGAACAGAAGCAGGTCTTTGAAAAAAATTGGTTCGCGACACAAATCCTCCACTCTGTTCAATTCCTGCAAAATCGTGGATTGGATCTTTTTAATTTCAGAAGGTTGGATTTTATCTGTTGTCTGAAGATTGATGACAGGCCGTAATTCAATTTTTATCGCCCGGAGGATGTTCTGAACTTCGATTACCTTGTTCCTGGATTGAACCTGGATTAATCGCGAAAAGTCGCCATCATCGCTGTTTTTTGATTGTTGCAGGCCATCTCTCCGGTATTTGCGTATTGCCTCAACCAGTGACCGGCTAGGGGCTACTTGCCCGAAAATATCAATGATGCTGTTGAGCATGGTTTTCAACTCCCTTACATTCCCGGGCCAGTGATACTCCTTCAGGTAATTTGAAAAATCGGGGGAGAGCGCATGGGGTGTGTTGAATTTCGACCACAGGGAAGAAGCAATGACGGGAATATCTTCAGGATATTCTCGCAGGGAAGTGGTCAGGATGGTAAAGGTATTCAGCCGGTAATAGAGATCTTCACGGAATGTTTTCTGGCTGATCATCGACGCGAGATTCCGGTTTGTCGCAGCAATGATGCGCACATCGACTTTTTCGGTTTTATTTGAACCAATGGCGCGTATTTCCTGATGATCGACCGCATGCAGGATTTTTGCCTGGTTTGCCAGTGAAAGATCACCAATTTCATCCAAAAAAATCGTCCCCCCGTTTGTATCGGCAAACAAGCCTTTTCTCGTTTCGAAAGCGCCTGTAAAACTCCCTTTGATATGACCGAATAATTCAGATTCGAGCAATGTTTCCTGAAGTGCAGAACAATTTACAACCTGGAAGCCTTTTTTATAATTGAGGGAATATTTGTAAATCTGACGGGCAATGAGGTCTTTTCCGGTACCGGATTCACCTAAAATCATCACTGGTGATTTCGATTTTGAGGCCTTGAAAATCATGGCACGGGTCAATCGCACACCCGGAGAATCACCAAGATAAACTTCACGAAGTTTTTGAACCGTTTCCTCCTGTGAGATTTCCAGCAGCAGCGATGAAATAGGGTCTTTATCGTTAAAATTCAATAACTTATCCGGTGGTGCATGGACGAGCGATTCATGGATGACATCCTGAATAAACAGCATACAGGAGGGATCAGAAAATTGGAACCTTTTATTTATAAAAGGGGAAAAGCTGCGTTTAAAGGCGCCTGGAGTTTCTGCATTAACGATGATCCGCCGGGGAAAATTGTGTTCCTTTTTCGTGTCGAGTTTCAGGGCGCGATAAAGTTCGATTTTATCCTTTCTGATTCCGCAATTCATAAAATCATCTTTCGGTATATAAGGTTCGATTTTCCCGAAATCAGATTTTCTGATCAGACTGACCATTCCTTTTTGTGCGATTGTTTCCATGGTCTGGTCAATCAACCGGGGATTCCAATCAAGAAAGGTTTTCTCCACCTGCCCTTTCTCGTTCTTTACAAAAAGCAGTATCTGCATGACGCTTGATTTTAATCCAAAATTAGTGAAAATACGGCTGATTTAAAAATCCGGTAAATAAAAATAAATGAACATCCTTACCTCAATCTGGCCAGGATGCCACCTTTGGTTTTCCGGTCAATAAAATGGCTGAGATATTTCTTTGCATTCAATAAACGGTCGGGATGGAATTCTTCTTTCTCCAGATCCTTCAACAAACACTCAACCTCTATCAGGCACCAGGCGCTGAAACAGGCATCGGGGGCAAAGAATATCGCATCCAACTCTTCTTCGACAACATTGCCTGAAAGAATAAAGGCAAGACACCCCAGGAATGACCATATCAGACGCATTTTTTTAATATGTTTATTCGACCTTCCCAATTCCCCGATTGCACCATTAAAATCAAGAATACACAACTTCGACTCAATCAAATCGACCCAGGCTTCTTCACAAGTCGGATCGAGAGAAAGGGAAGTTTGTTCCAACGCAATACTTAAAATGAAAACCTCCCTTCGATCTGCAATGGATGATTTCTGGTCACTACATGCAGAACTTTTCATGGCGGCTGCTTTCATCCAGTATAAGGCCACATCCTGGGGGTTCAGCGAAATGGCCGTATCAACTGCGCATAATGCCTTGTCAAGCTTCCCTTGCAACCTCAGGGAAAAGGAATACTGACTCTGGTAACTATATTCCGCTGGATCGAGTTTTATAAGACGCTTGTAATACATTTCGGCTGCCTGGTAATCCTTGTTCTCATAGGATGTCGAGGCGAGGAAATTCAGTTCCGATTGGGTTTGATCACGTTTCATGATATGATGTATTCTTATGATTAATATGTTGTTGCTGAAAATAGCCTGTCCTGCCAGTCGTTCAATTCGCATTCCAGGGAGTTTCTTGTTGCAGGATCCAGCAAACCTGATGAGTAACTGTTATGGAGCAAACAGCCTGCCTGATTAAACAGTTGCTGGTATCTCACCGGTTGGCGTTTGGATTCATCAACGATATCCTTCATCACCGGCTCAATTCTATCCAGGGATTTTTCATTTTTCTTTGCTGAGGAAATCACCGACAATATCAGAGTGTCGATCATCCAGCCGGTAAAATCACCCAGGATCTCCGCTTCCGGTGTCACGATTTCCACTGATTTCACCTGGATATTTTTAGGTCTCAGTGACCGGATTGGATACTTCACAACGATTTCGGAGGAGGGATCGATATCAGCGCCAATGTACTCCACAGATTCTTCCTGTCTTGAAAGGTTCCTGATCCGGACCACCAACTCTTTGTTCTCATTCATCGTCATTTCACACACGATGTTTGCAAAAAATGAACGCTTCACGGCAAACTTGATGATGCTTACGAATTTATACTCGCAGGCAGAGGAGTCTGCAAGGGGAACCTGTTTGATCAGCTTGAATTCATACAAGCCCAGCAGATTGCTGTATTTTATTGCGATCGCTCCACCGGAATGGGGGTACACTGCATTCATGGGGATTAAAATCTCCGGTTTATAAACGACCTCTTCTTCCCTGATGATCATCTCCTCGAATCCATATCCGAAAGGACACCGGTCGGAAACTGATTTTTGGTACATGGCGCCTCCGATTGCCGTTGCAGTCATCCTGTTAACGATTCCATTTTCAGCCATAAGATAGAAATCATCCAGTTGTTCCATTACTCTGGTGTTGCCGCAAAAGATATCCTGTAAAAGATCCCTGAATATGGGTAGGACGATCGGGCCCCCGATCAGGATCAGTGCATCGATCTGACCTGCGGAATATCCCGATTCATTCAACGCTGACATGAGCTGGTTTCGAAAATCAGCCAGCATATCCTCACAGATCAGGGCCAGGTCAGCCTGCGATAGCGTAATTTCAGTATGGATATCCTCATAATGGATCGGAATTTGGACAGTAAACTGTCGTGATAGACTGATCTTGGCATCTTCGGCCAGCTTTTGCAGTTCATTTCGGTACGATGCCGGCACACTCCCCGGCGCCAGCTTTCCGATCAGCCAATTCGCAATTTTGAAATCGATGTCTATCCCGCCACAATTTGTATTCCCGGTATTCCGGATAGTCTCATAGTGAATCTCCCGGGTATCGGAATAAAATAGCTTGCCCAGGCTGATATCAAGCGTGCCTGCCCCAAGATCGCAGGTTAGGGTTATTTGTTTGGAACAATCGATTTTAAGATTTCCCGCGATGGCTGCAGCGACAGGTTCTGCGATGATTTGAACGCGACCGAACCCGGCCATCCGGGTTGCTTCTTTCAGGCGGCTGTTCCGGCTGCTGTCGAAGTATGCGGGCGTTGTTAGAATGACCGAATCGAATTTTTCCGATTGCTGTTCCTCTGCATCATCTTTCATTTTCTTTAACAGGATGGAGACCAATTCTACCGGTGTGAACTTTTTCCCGACCGCACACAGGCATTGACCATCGTGCCAGTCGGGGATAATATCATAGGTGAATTTTTCCAGTTCGCCATTATCTTTCAGCCACGAAAATGGCAAACCCAGCAAACGTTTAAATCCCCAAACTACCTCTTTTGGGTGGGTAACAGAGAGGGATTTCGCCTCTTTTCCCATGGCTTTTACCGACCCGTCAGGATGGAAGGCAATATAGGATGGCAGATGTTTGGCGTTTGAATCCGTGTCAGATTCTCCGCTGTGTCTGATGAGGATGATCTTGCCTGTTTCATCCACACAGGCCGCCAAACTATTGGCCGAACCGAAATCAATGCTTAAAGTGTTCATGGTATTGTAATATTTATTTAATATCTTTGAGACAGATGTTTTACCTGTTTGACTTTTATTGGTTCAATCCATGTGCCATGATCCGTTGTTCTTACATATACATCAGACAATCAATGGCTTAGTCTTAATTCATTTTGAGATAAATAGGTTGAGTTAAGAGATGGGCGTAAAAATTAGGTTGACACAGATTCTGATTACTGAATCATTGATGCGGTATGTATCATGCACATTTCTCTCAAAACGAAAGTAAACCAAAGAAATTCATTCCCAAAACACGTATATGGACTCAAATCATCCATCAAAAA
>JBAXFM010000350.1:0-4939 GCA_037139855.1 Bacteroidota bacterium | reverse complement strand
AAAGGTAAATCGGGGCCAGCTATTGGAAAAGATGGGGTTGGTAGGGTGGATACGACCATTCAATCCTTATTTCCATGTTTTGACCTTCTTTTTGAGCTCCTGGTGAGAGATGAAGCGGCCGAAATCGCTATCTTGTTTTGCCTGGCCGATCATTTCATGAAATTCGTTCAACGACATAGGGCCTAATTCCCTTTCTCGTGTTTCTTTACTTTCCTGTCTTATAAATGATTCAAGTTTAGCGATTAGACGCTCATCGCTTATGTGAAGAAATTCTTCAATTAAAAGCAACTTCTTTGCCTGAATGTTCATATCGTAGTTCTTTCTACAATAATACATACAAATGGTTTTCCAAATACTTCAGAAATCACGAAATTTCCATATAATTCTGAACCGTTAACAATATTCCCCCGCTACTCATCCTACGTCACTTTAAAAAATCATTTTCACCATACATCAGGAAACAGATTTAATGTGTAAACATCCCGGCCCGGTTAGCTGGCTGCGTCCTTCGCGTATGGGTTGTACCGTGATCCGGGTGTTTATCCGCTCCTTCATGGCTCCAACATGCGAGATGACTCCAATCATCTTTCCATCCTGCTTCAGGCCTGCCAGTGTGCTCAGCGCTGTCTCAAGGGTGTTCTCATCAAGGGTACCGAAACCTTCGTCCAAAAACAGGGAATCCACCCGCACATTCCTGCTCGACATTCTCGATAATCCAAGCGCCAGGGCAAGACTTACAATAAATGACTCTCCCCCCGACAGATTTTTGGTTGAGCGGATCTCCCCCGCCTGGTAATTGTCGATCACATTAAGTTCCAGCGGCTCCTCCTTGTCTCGCAACAGCAGGTAACGGTCGCTCAATTTCACCAGTTGCTGGTTTGCAAAAGATACCATGATCTCAAGGGTAAGTCCCTGGGCGAAGTTACGGTACTTCTTGCCGTCGGACGAACCGATCAGGCTGCTGAGTGATGCCCATCGGTCGAAAATCCCGGTCTGTTTTTTGATCCTCACAGCCATCGCCGCCCCGCGGACTTTTGCTTCCCTGTTGGTTTCCAGTTTCTGGGTTAATGCGCCAATCTCCTTCAGCAGTTCATCCAATGTTATTTTTGATTCATCATGTTTTACAGATAACACATCCAGGCTTTCTTCTGATAGTTTTTTTGCCGTCTCAATAACGAGACTTTTCTCCTTGTCAGTTTTCCTGGCATTCAGTTGGGTTTTCCTGGTCTGAATAAGGTTTTGATCTGTCTCAAGTTTTGTTCTTTGGTCTGTTGGGATCTTGCAGGCAATAAAATTTTCCTCATCTGTGAAGCCTGCCTTGCGCAATTGAACATTAAAACCCTTTTCATCATTTTCAAGCAAAGTTTGCCGTGTATGAATTTCCTTTCCCAGGTCATTGATCCTGGTGGCATTTGTGGCCAGTTGCTGTTTAATCTCCAGCAAAGAACCTGCAGCTTTTTCTTTGACTTGTTCTGATTCCTTCAGTTTTTTGAGTGATCTTACTTCCTCATCATCCACGGTTTTTTCACCAAACAACTCTTTTCTTTTGAGAATATCTGCCTTCAAAAGGTCCTTCGCACCTTCACCCTCCTTTACTTTTTCGGCAAGATCCTGATCCTTTGCCTTGATCAAAGCATCACACTGCTCAATCTCCGCCAGCTTTGCGGTGATTGCCATATCAATTCCGGTTTTCCTGCTTTCTTTTTTCTGCCACTCATTTTACGATCGTTGAGCAACCCGGTCATTTTATTGATCGCTGCTTCTTCTGCCGGAATTTCAATGATCCCGAATGGTGCGAGTAATCTTTTTACCTCCTTTTCCGACTGCTTATAATTTTCCCTTGTCCTTTCCACATCGGATCCATAACTATTTTTATTTCCCTCCAGAGAATGCATTTGTTCCAGCGCAAGGGCATGCTGGCTGGAGATTTGATTGACCAGTAACGCTGAATTTCTCCCGGTCTCCTGAAATTTTGACAGCTTTGCCATCAAGCCGGCATGATTTTTCAGTAGTAGAATCAGTTCAGCAAACTCGAGTTCAAATTCATTGGCCTGTGGGATGTTTCCCATTGCATAAGGGTGGTTCGGCGAACCGCACAACGGGCATGGTTTGCCATCTTCCAACCTTGTACGTTCCACCCCAAAATCAGCAATCTTTTTCAGCTCTGCCAGGTAAAGCACCAGCTCATCCTTTCTTTGCGCAGCAGATTCGATGGTTCGTCCGTTCAGCAGCCCGGTGATCTCCTGCTCTATTTGGGAAATATTTTTCAGATCCTGTTGATCCGCCAGGGTGGCATCAGTCAGGGATTTGACGATACGTTGGATTTCCTTCGTTTTAGTCTCCAGAAATTTAGCCACTTCTCCCAATTGCTTTTCTGCCGTTACACATGAATTGCGTGCAAGAACCAATCCCGCAACAGTTACCCTGATCCCTGTCAATTCTGTTACAAGCATTGAATCTGCCTGGTTATCCACAAAATATTTGGCAATTTCCTTTGATTCTATCCGGAGGTCATCCAATAACTTCACGGCATCCGTTTTATGTTTGTTTTCAATTTCTTTTTCACCATTCAACCGACAGATCGCTGTTTTGATCGTTTTGACAATTGCCTCCTTTTGTGATATCCCCTGGTCCAACAGTCTAACCTGGCTGGTGATCTTCAGTAGTTCTTCCCTTGTTTTACCGGCTTCCGAATGCTGTTTTTCTGCCGCATCCAAAACTGACTGCGCTGATGCAGCCGCCCCGGTCAGGTCGGGTGTTTGTAAAACCAGGCCGTCACGGATGCCGATATCATGATTTTGTTGATGGCGTAAACCCGACAAAGCGGCAAATTCCCCCTCCAAAGGGAGCGCCCTGAGCGCTTTTTCAAGAACCTCTCCCCTGGGTATAAATTCACTGACATCCTTTGCCAGGATAACCTCTTCTTTTGCGAGTCCGACCAGCTCATTTTTAATCGTATCGATACCTTTCAGCCATCTTATGGCATTGTCAAACTGATCCACACTGCTTGTCAGATCAGATTTGGCGCTATTTTGCTCTTCCATGGCCTTTATTGCCTGGGCTTCCTCCTCGGTGCTTAAAAGTATGATGCCCTGATTTTCGGCTTTGAGTTTTTCAAGTTCCCCTTTTTCAGTTTTTTGTCGTTCGAAGACATGTCTTGACAGGTTGCTGTAAATCTCCGTACCCGTAATTTGTTCCAGAACCGGAGCCCGTTCATTTCCTGTGGCTTGTAAAAAAGCTGCAAAACCACCCTGCGCAAGCATCATCGACTGGACGAAACGGCCATAATCCATCCCGGTCCTTTTTTCGATTTCATTGGCAGTTGCTGTAAGTTGGGAGGTAAGTATTTTCTTTGTTTCTGCATCCGATAATTCATGCTCGGGACTTTGCAATAACCCTTCCGGTTTTTGACGGGCACGGCGCTGACTCCAGAAAGCCCTGAAACGGCCACCCTTTGTTTCAAACACAACCTCGGCAAAACACTCCCCGGTTTGCCGCGACATGATCTCGTTGGCTGTTTTTGAAATTGATTTGAGCCGTGGCGTGCGCCCGTATAAAGCAAGGCAGATGGCATCGAGAATGGTTGATTTTCCCGCTCCGGTAGGCCCGGAAATAGCGAAAATGCCATCGTCAACATATCCGGGTGAAGTGAAATCAATAAACCACTCTCCTGCAAGGGAGTTCAGGTTTTTAAACCGCAGTTGAATTATTTTCATGGCTTCAGTTAAAAAGCGTTAGCATCAGCAGCAAGCCAGGATTCTTTGGCTTCATTATAGGTTTCTGTGAGAACGCTGCGTTCCTCTTCCGGTATTTCAAAAGCCTCGAGACAGCGGGCAAAAACATCAGCATCATCAAGTGTTTCCAAGGTTTCTGTCTCATTCACCCGCATCAGAGCACGGTCAACGGCGGACTTGTTTTTGATCCGGAGGATCTCGAGTTTTGATTCTGCTAACAGTTCATCAAAACGGGCATTGATGTTTGTTAAATCGGAAAGGGATGTTATTTCAACCTCCAGCCACGCGTTGATCCCGGCTGCTTTCAATTTCTCTATCTCACCGGAAACCTGAGCCAAATCTCCAGTAATTCTAAATAGTTCCTGAAAATGGGGAACCGGATATTCAGTAACAACGGGTGGTTTATGACCGAATTCAGCGACAATTACCTTTTTGGTTTGATCTGCTTCCGAAAAACTCAGCTGAATCGGGGAACCCGGATATCTTACCGTTTTCGAGTAACCGACTTTCTGCGCCAGGTGCAGATGTCCCAGGGCCATGTAATCGAAACCTTCGGAGATATTTTCACCATCTACGTGTGCCATCGAACCAATATAAAGTTCTCTGACACCATCACCCTCGGTGGTTTTTGCATTTCTGGTAAACAAGTGCCCCATTCCGATTAAGGGAACCGGATTCTTTTTATCCAGGTGTTTCTGAGCAGCTTCAACAACTTCCTTGTAGTGAGCTGTGATACCCTGCAAGAGTTTTTGTGTCTTGTCGCCGGGCGTTTCGTCTGCCTCTGCAGTGCGAACATCACGATCGCGCAGGAAGGGGACGGCACAGACGATAGCCTCAGTCAGACCTTGCTTGTCCTTTAGTACAAAGATTTCATCTTCCGGACTATCGGTTATTGACCCTACCACATGAATGTCGAGTGAACCCAAAATACTTTTTGGTGCATCCAGAAAGGTGGGAGAGTCGTGATTACCTCCGGTGATCACCACATGCCGGCAGCCGGTGAGTGGAATCTTCCCCAGGAAGCGGTAGTAAAGTTCCTGTGCCTTGTTGCCCGGCGTGGTCGTGTCAAAAATGTCGCCGGCAACAAGCAGCAAATCAATTTTATTCAGGGTCATAAAGTTCGTTAGCCAGTCAAGAAAAGCTTCAAACTCGTCGTACCGCTTTTTATCGTACAATGAACGGCCCAGGTGCCAGTCGGAGGTGTG
>JBAXFM010000349.1:0-4971 GCA_037139855.1 Bacteroidota bacterium | reverse complement strand
AAAATTTGAGTGTCAAATATGTCATGCTATTTATCACTTAACACTTAACACTTAATACTTAACACTTAATCTTGCGCATCATCAATATGCAATCTTGTTTATTACTAAAATGCAACCTATATTTGTCGCGTAATTTAGAACCAAAATGATAAAACAGTCAGATCTGATCGCGGTAATTGATTCTCAAAAAGTACGTCTGGAATCATCAGAAGATGATTTGGAAAGGGATTTACTGAAAACCCTACCCTCGAATCTGGCAAAGCATGCTTTAATCATTTCAGGAATCCGTCGCTGTGGAAAGAGTACGATTCTTGGGCAAATGATCAAAAGCGGAATCGAAGATTCATTCTTTATAAATTTTGACACACCAAAGCTATATAATTTTGAATTAAGTGATTTTGAAATTCTCGATCTGATAATTTCGGAAAAAGGCTCCAGAAGACTTTTTTTCGATGAACTTCAGGTAGTTGATGGCTGGGAATTGTATGTCAGGCAAAAACTTGATGAAGGATATCAGGTATTTGTAACAGGTTCAAATGCTTCACTTTTAAGCCATGAATTAGGCACCAGACTAACAGGAAGACACATTACTAAAGAACTATTCCCGTTTTCATTTCAGGAATTTGCCAACTACCAGCATCTGGAGCCTGATAAGGATGCCTTATTGAAATACCTTGCTCTGGGTGGCTTTCCTGAATTTATTAAGCACAACAATACTGATATATTGACCACGCTGCTCGAGGACATCCTATACAGGGATATTGCCATAAGATACAATATACGTGATGTAAAATCACTTAAACGATTATTGTTATTTTTAGTGGCAAATGTGGGTAACCTTGTAACGGCAACAAAATTAACTCAATCGCTTGGCATTAAAAGCTCAGCAACCATATTAGACTATTTCTCGTTCTTTGAGCAGTCGTATTTATTAAATCTGATGCCTAAATTTTCATATTCATACAGGGCTCAACTGGTAAATCCGCGTAAAATATATGTGATCGACAACGGCTTAATCAACGCAGTATCTCCTACATTTTCCAATGATTACGAAAGAAAACTGGAAAATATCATCTATTGGTCATTGCGGCAACAGAACAAAGAGTTATTTTATTTTAATGAAACAGGATCGGAATGCGACTTTGTAGTTTGCAGGAATAATGACGTTGGGGAACTTATACAAGTTTGTTATGAACTTACTATCGAGAATACAGCCAGGGAACAAAAAGGACTGATAGATGCAATGACCTTTTTCAAAAAAGATAAAGGAATTATCATTACATTGAACCAGTCTGATGAAATCAGGCATGAAGGTAAACAAATCCGGGTCTTACCGGCATATAAATACCTTACGGAACGGTAAAGTCTGAAAAACGACATCAATAATATTCCTTGTCGATTTAATATGGCAACATTTAATTTCCATAGATCCAATGCGAGACTTCACTCTTTCTTTATATGATAAGCTTTTATGCAGTTTCAAAACACAGGACTACCTGATCCTGCCGCCTGCCAGTCAGCAGGATCAACATCAAAAAGCCGTGATCCTGCGTCACGATATCGATGCCATGCCGGTGAAAGCATTATCCATGGCCAAAATTGAAAATAAGGTTGGGATTCGGTCATCCTGGTTTTTTAAATCCGGGCCTGGTGTTTTTGTTCCCGGTATTGTCCGGGAAATGGCTTCGCTCAATCATGAGATCGGTTATCACTATGAAGACCTGGTGCGCAACCACGGCAATTATGCCATGGCCATTTCGGATTTTGAACGCAACCTGGGTGCCTTGCGAAAGGTATTTCCGGTTACCATGATCTGCGCCGATGGAAACCCATGGAGCAAATACAACAACCTGTGGCTCTGGGAAAAATATGATTACAGGCGGTTTGGGATTACCTGCGAGATGTACCTCGACATTGACTACAACGAGGTTGCCTATTTTACCGATACCGGCAGATGCTGGGATGGCCAAAAATACAACGTTTGGGACCATGTAAAAACCGATCAGCCATGGCCCCGGTACCACACCACCTTCGACATCATCCGGGCCCTCGATAACGGCGCCTTCCCGGCAAAAGCCGCATTCAACATCCACCCCCAGCGCTGGAACGACAACCTTTACGATTGGGCAAAGGAGCTCGTTCTGCAAAATGCGAAGAATGTTGTGAAACTGGGTTTGCTGAAATGCAAATTAAAAATTAAAAATTAAAAATTACGAAGAAGCGCATTAGGGTTTGTGAGAAGCACTTAACACTTAACACTATTTCACAAACATTACGATATACATGAAACATTTTGTATTTTTGCACGGAATGTAACATATAAGTGAAAGTCTATGAAAGTCAGATACCTACCAAGGCCAGCATATTATGATAAAATCAAGCCTTTTATCGGAAAGCAGATCATCAAGGTTCTGACCGGTCAACGCCGCATTGGAAAAAGCTATGTATTATATCAGACTGCAGATTTGATCCAGACAGATAATCCAGACGCAAATATAATTTATATCAATTGCGAGCAGGAAAAATTTCACCACCTCAAACGACATACCGATTTACTGGAATATCTACAGGATAAAATAGCTGAAAATAAGTTAAATTATCTTTTTATTGATGAGGTTCAGGAAATTGACTCATTTCAATTGGCCTTGAGAAGCCTACTCTCAGAAAACAATTGTGATCTCTACTGCACAGGAAGCAATGCAAGAATGTTGTCGGGCGAACTAGCCACATTTCTTGCAGGCAGGTATATTGAAATTCCAATTCATGGTCTGAACTTTAAGGAATTTTTGTTTTTTCATAAGCTTGATCACGATTTTGCAAGTGTGATGAGTTTTCTTACCTATGGAGGTATGCCCTACCTGATGAATATTGGTTTGAAGGATGATTTACCATTTGAATATCTCCGGAACGTTTATTCCTCCATTCTCTTAAAAGATGTTGTGGCACGCGAGAGTATTCGAAATGTTTCATTCCTGGAGAACCTGGTCAGGTATCTTGCCGATAATGTAGGGAGTCTTTTTTCAGCAGCCAATATCAGCAAGTTTTTAAAATCTCAGCAGCTTGCTGTTTCACCTCAATTAACCCTCAATTATTTGAAAGCACTCACCAATGCCTATATAATACATAAGGTACAGCGAACTGAGATTGGTGGTTTGAAAATTTTTGAAATTGGTGAGAAATACTATTTCGAAGACCTTGGACTTCGAAATTCAATACAGGGTTTTGAAAGTAAAAAGGATCTTCATAAACTGCTCGAGAATGCAGTATATCTTCATTTGGTGCATTTGGGATACCGGGTTAATGTTGGTAAACTGGGACAGAACGAAATTGATTTTGTAGCAGAAAAAAATGGCATGAAAATTTACATCCAGGTTTCCGTGCAATTGACTGACCAGCAAACTGAACAGCGGGAATTCGGCAACCTGATAAAAATCAAGGATAATTACCTGAAATATGTGGTGACGTTGAATGATCCGATAATTGGCCACAACTACAAAGGCATTGAACAAATTAATTTGCTTGATTTATTGTTGATGGATATTTAGGTTCATTCCCCAGGGCTATAGCCGCATGGAATAACAAATGACGATTGACGATTGACGAATGGCGATTGCATCAACCCTTGTGAAGGGCACTTAACACTTAACACTTGACATTTAATTCTATTTCTTTCCCTATCGACTTAATCATGAGGAATTTTCCCTATATTTGTGCAAATTGAAAACATCGTTTACAATATGCATGATTTTATCGCACGTAGAATTGAAGGATTTGTAAAAGAGAATCTGAGTGTTTTTCCTGCTGTGGTCATTCTCAGCCCCAGGCAATGCGGAAAATCAACATAGTAATGCCATTGATGCGAACCGGCGAAATGGAAGTTTTATCCTCCTGGGTTCGGCATCAAGAGACCTGGTGCAACACAGTTCAGAATCATTGGCAGGCCGAATCGGAATAATCGAATTAACCCCTTTTTTAGTCACAGAGTTAGTAAACCAGACTGAATTTACATTGAACAGGTATTGGCAGAGAGGTGGTTACCCTGACAGTTAAATCAAACCTTTATTTTACGTTCCCTTCAACCATTTGAAGGAAATGTTAAAAAGAGGTTAATCAAGTCACCTAGAGTTTACCTGCGTGATACTGGTTTATTACACCGGCTGTTGCAAATTAATGATTTTGAAGCATTAATGGGGAATCTGGTTTTTGGAGCGTCATGGGAAGGAATGGTGATAGAAAATATTTGTTCCTCTTTACGTGATTGCCAATTCTCATTTTTCAGAAGTGCAACAGTCGATGAAATAGATTTAATTATACAACGGCAAAATGCAACGATCGCCATTGAATGCAAAGCCTCTACGGCCCCTCAGTTGACAAAAGGGTTCTGGAGAGCCTTGGAATCAGTGCAACCAGATAAAACTTATATCGTTGCCCCCATTAACGGGCACTATCCTATAAAACATGATATCGAGGTTTTCGGTTTGGTGGAAGTATTAGACCGTTTAAAAATCATCTTCCCTGATTATTAGTTGATCCACATAACAATGTGGTACACACCGTGGCATGACGCAACATGCCATATCCTATATCTCATGTGGCCGGTTTTTTCTTTCATTATAGCCAATGTGACATCTAAAGCTGACTGCCATGCACGACTTCACCTCTTCATTGTATCATAATCTTTTAACCAGTTTCACCGCACATGGCTATTTGATCAAACCGGATAGCAGTCAGCCAAATCCGCACTTAAAATCGATCATTCTCCGTCACGATATCGATGCCATGCCGCTACAACGAGGTTGCCTATTTTACCGATACCGGCAAAAGCCGCCTTCAACATCCACACCCAGCGCTGGAGTGACAACCTTTACGATTGGGCGAAGGAGCTTGTGCTGCAAAATGCGAAGAATGTTGTGAAGCTGGGTTTGCTGAAAAGCAAATGAAAAATTGAATATCGAATATCGAATATTGAAT
>JBAXFM010000348.1:0-4999 GCA_037139855.1 Bacteroidota bacterium | reverse complement strand
CCACATCAATGTTGAAATCGGGATACAGTTCATATAAATCATGAAAAGTGAAATTTGGGGATACTGGTATTTGCTTTACCAGCAAAGAGTTGTTGAGGGATTTCTCAAACCGCGGATGGGCAAACAATATGAGTATTCGCTTTGACATAGAAAATGATGTTGGGTTCGTTCAACCGCCTGATGCTTACGCCAATCAGAATAATTCCTTGACCCAATCAATGCAGCGTCCCGGTTTTGCTGCAAAAATAGATTAAAAAACGTCAGGCAACTACAAATGGATGGCGGAATGACCCTGTAGATAAAATCAATGGGCTGGCTGGCTGATTTGAAGTTTCAATGCAGCGATTTCCTTTTGCAGTTGTTCGATCATTTGCTGCTGTTCCTGAACAGCCTTCACAAGAACCGGAGTTATTTCGGCATAATTAACGCCAAGAGTCGACGTTGGAGTCCAATCCTTTTTGCTGCTTTCAGGTACTTCCTTCCATTCGTTATCAACAACTACTTCAGGTAAAACCTGCTGAAGGTCCTGTGCCAAAAAACCAAGGTGTTTCGAACCATTGTCAATGTTCCCGTCTTTCCACCTGAAAGTCACAGGTTTCAGCATCATCAGGGCATCCAGTCCATATCCGAGGCCTGTAATATCTTTCTTGAGCCGTTCATCCGAAGTGCTGATCGTACCATTTACGGCAAACACCTGTGTCCAGCGAAAGGCAGCACTTCCCAGGGTGACAAAATTGTCGGCGGCAGGCGTCAAAGATGCCCCACCTAACCGAAGAACGTCCGTCACCGTAACGAGGTCGTCGCTGCTCTGTCCAAAAAAAAGAAGCCCTGTTGAATTCCGGATCCTCCAGTCGCTTCCGAGACGCTTAAAGTCGAAAATAACATCACCGTTACTCAGTGAGGTAAGCCGGGATGTGACCCCGTTGCTGCCCACTACTTCGAGTTTTGTGTCAGGCGATATGGTTCCGATGCCCACATTCACATCGGCAGTTGCGCCATTAAAGCCATTGATACTTCCCAAAACCAACGCATTGGAGGCACCCACCATGGCACGGGCACCAACAGCCGTGGCATTTTCAATGGGGCTCATGCCAAAAAGAGTGCTTGCCCCAACAAGCGTGTTTGATGAGCCTGAGTTATTATTTTCCCCTGAACTAATACCAACAAACGTGTTGAGATTTCCTGTGTCTAAAAAACCCTTACCTGCTCCTGACCCAAAATATGAATTTCCTGTACCTGAATTTCCTTTCCCTGCTGTAAAGCCAAAGTAACAACTGTTCGTACCGTTGTTATTATCCTTACCGGCCTCATAACCAAAAAAACAATTCTCAGCTCCGGTAACATTGAGATGTCCTGCATATGCACCATAAAAGGAGTTGAATCGTCCGATGGTCGTTAAAAAACCAGCCTTATAACCGAAGAATGCATTTTCTGACAATATAGTTGATGCCAGTGACTCGCCGGCTCCAATTCCCAGGGAAATGTTTCTAAATATCGGATCGATTGTCCCTGCTTTTTGATTGGCCACCCTGAATGCCAAAGGCGCTCCATCGGTTGTTCCAATAAAATTTACAGCCGCACTGGTTCCTGAATTGCCTTTTACTCCCCAGGCATCCCCCGGAGAACCGATGGTTGCAAGCCGCTGCCACCTTACCCCATTCCAGTAGTAAAAGCCTGGAGTCACATCTGCTGCTGTTGAAGTATTGTAAACAAGAAGGCTCACAGCAGGCACCTGTATGGTTGAACCGTCCAAAGTTCCTGTCAGAGCCACTCTAGGGATCAGCATTCCTTTGTCTGAAGCGGTAACCTCAAGCATTGCACTTGGATCAGGGGCTGCACCGTTGCTGTTGATGGCGACGCCCTGCGCCCCGACATTCGTCATTACACCGGATAGAAAAAGGAAAAGTATAAATAAAATGGAATATCTCATGAGTGTGAATTTAACTGGTTGAAATTAAATCAAATATGACTGAGGCAATTGAATCAGTTATTTCGAATGCAGCGCACGGAAAGGCCATATGCCCTGAAGTATGCACCCATTGCGCTCCACACATTGGTGAATTCCAGTGTATGGCAGACATTAATATTATACTGTGAGCTACTCCAGTACTCGCCGACCTCGCCGCGAGAGTAAAGTGCACCAATGCCGCCATAGAGCAAATATCCGGCAGCGTGCATTTTTAATCCGGAGCCCCACGGACCGTTCCACGAAACCCAGTTGCCGGCATTATCAACATTATCCCACTCAGTATTGGTAGGGATATGCCACGCAGTGCCTAACTCGATGCTGCAAGGGTCATTGGCAGATATCCAGTCGGAATCTTCACCAATGTAAGTTATCCAGGTTGTATTGGGAGTCCGGGTAGTGCCATCATGCTTGTACCCCTGTTTTTGGTTAAACTGCCAGTACCAGCCTGCTGAAGCTTCGGTAGCATCGTTCACAGCGGTTGCCTGGTGATCGGCGCCAAGGTTGCTGGTAATCCAGCATTTCGTGGGTTCGCCGGGGATTCCCGTAACCGTGCCATATGCAACTGTTTTATTAAGCGGAGCAACACCCCCGGAAACCAGGTGGTTGATGGTGATGGTTAAACCGCAGGCAAATGCAGGGACGGGTGTCATGGAATTCCATCCCGTGCCGTTGTAAACATTCAATACTTTTTCATCGGTATTGTAAATAACCAGTCCCTCGGCTGGTAATTCAATCGTGTTTCGCTCGTCAGTGGTCATCCGGGGAGGCAAAAACCCTTTACTTGCAGATTTCACCTCGAGCATGGCCGACGGATCCGGGGTGCTGTTATCGGAATTAATGCCAACCTGGGCATTGGTGATCATTCCTGTCATAAAGAACAATATCAGAAAAATAAAAAGTATTTTCATGTGTGAAATTTTTCGTTCCGACCTCAAAGGTAATTAATTTAGATTAAATACAAATAAGTTAGTGGTCTTTTCATGTCATCACCACAATTTTTCCTGTGTATGAGCGATTGCACATGAATAGCTGCCCTAATATAATATGTTTGAATTGGCAGGGTCGACCATGCAATCCATGCCGTCTGCCCCGTAAATATGCTTCATGGTGGATCCGCCATACCAGATATTGCTTCCGTTATCCTGGGTTCCACCGATGATCAGGTTGTAATTGGTTTCAATCCCGGCTATCCTGTAGTATTGTGTGATCACAATACCGGTCGTGATATCAGTTCGGTTGAGCCCAAAGTCGGTTGAGCGGAAAATCCTTGCCTTCGCTACCGGCAGCCGTATTTATTGCTTGATAAATTTATTCCGGCTTATCTTGTTTTGTGAAACAACTTCAATCATATAGATTCCTTTTGGGAATCCTGAGATGTCAATAATGGGGTCGGTGCCTGCTAAAATTGACTTTAAAAACAGTTTCCCGGCAATATTCATGATCTTCACTTTGCCGCCGGCAAAATCGTCCTGTAAATGAAGTGTCAGAATATTGGCAGCAGGATTAGGATAAACATTCAGTTCATTTTCATTGGGGGAAGAGAAGTCGGATATGGCTGTAATGGTTTGGCAAAAAGGATCAGGAACAGACACAGCATCGTAAACGTGAACCGGATAATTTGTCAAGGAAATGGCAACAGGTACTGAACTTGCTGCCGTCACAGCAGCGCTTGCAGAATCTGTTCCATTACTGATGACAACATCAATCAGCGAATCGCAGTCATTGTTTGAATAATGTGCCAGTTTTGCAAAAATGCCAAGTGAGTTAGACGATTGTGAATTTGACGCGAATAAAAAATCTCCGTCATCACAAAGAGTCATCGCTGAGGCTTTCATCAGATTATTGGTCATGTAATTCCCGTTGCCGTTAAAAGTGACTGCTAATCCATGGCCCCCCTCATCAATCAGATGAGCGACAAGGTTCATGGATGTGTCATCTGTCACTTCCACCCCTTTTATCACATCAAAAAGGGTGTAGGGCTCATGAACCGTAAAGCTGTTCCACATGGAGAGGTTTTTGGCCCAGATTAATCCGCCCGAACTGGTTGTTCTGAAGATTCTGAACCGGCCGCTTAAAACACCGCCTCCGACAATATCGCTGAGAAAAACATAATCGCCGTTGGCAGTCACGGTATGCGTAAAATAGGCCATTGAAGGATCAAGGTTGTATTTTTTATCAGATAGGATATTGCAGGCCGTGTCCGTTGTAATAAATTCTCCATGTTTGAACGTAATGGAAACAGTGCTGTTTTTTATCCGCATGGATGTGATATTATCCCCGGAATAAAAGGTATTCTGAAAGGCTTTTGCAGAAACATTTGTTCCATTTTTATTGAGCTTGATCACAACGGGTTTAAAAGTAGTATTGGATACCGCATCAAGGGCATAAGTTGAGTCGGGCAGTTGAATCGTATTCTTTGATTCATATCCCCATCTGAACCCCGGGAATACAACCGACCACAACACAGTACCTGTCGTATCCAGCTTAAATACAGTTACCCCGAGGGGAGGAAATGAATTGTCATTATCCAGTACTGCAGTTACAATCATATTATTATCGAGTGTTTTGTTAATGCTTGTTGCAACGATGGATGAATCAACACCGGCATCATATCTTTTTATCCAGATGACTGTACCGTTTGATCGGGTCTTCACAATCCTGACATTGCTGTGAAAATTCAAAGCAATGTTACTCTCGGTTTCGATCTTGTAAAAAGCATTGCCGGCAGCTGCAACATCCGTTTCTGAATAAACATAAAGATTAAGCGCTGACGGATAGTAATTATAAAATTGCTGAGCCGGCAAGGTGTTGAAACCAAAAACCAGGATGAGTGTTATTAGTTGCTTCATTGATTCAGTGTGTTAATAATTTAACCTGTGAATGTGTACTGAAAAAATCCGCATCTCTGTGACACCTGTTCTTTTTCCATTCATGCGTATTTAGACTTAATAAACACAAATGTATTTTATTTCTGAGGTCATTACACGGCATTAACTTTTTTTAACAAAAAAAAGCCGGGTTTTTACGTGG
>JBAXFM010000347.1:0-5052 GCA_037139855.1 Bacteroidota bacterium | reverse complement strand
CTGAACTCAATTGTTGTATCATCGTTCCCACTTATAACAACGACCATGCCCTGCGGGAAGTAATCGAAGGGGTTTTACAATACACGGATCAAGTGATTGTGGTTAACGACGGGTCAACAGACCAGACCATGTCGATCCTCGACAGTTTTCCGGTGGTGCAGAAAATCAATATTCCGGTGAATACCGGCAAGGGCTGGGCCTTGCGGCAAGGGTTCAAACATGCCATAGAAAAGGGATACCGGTATGCGATTACCATTGACAGCGATGGCCAGCATTTTCCGGATGATTTGCCGTTATTCCTGCAGATGGTTGAGGAGCATCCCGATTCGATGATCCTCGGAGCACGCGATATGGCCAGCGAGGAAGTGCCGGGCACCAGCAGTTTCGGGCATAAGTTTTCAATATTCTGGTTCAAGGTTGAAACCGGGATCAGTGTACTGGATGTTCAAACCGGTTACCGCCTCTACCCGCTCAATAAGATCAAAGAGATCAGGTGGATTGTATCACGAAAATATGAATATGAAGTTGAAATACTTGTCAGGCTGGCATGGAAGGGCATAGCTGTTTTGTCTGTTCCTGTGAAGGTATATTATGCGCCAAAAGAGATTCGCATCTCTCATTTCCGGAAATTCAGGGATTTTACACGGGTAAGCATCGCCAACAGTATCCTGGTGTTCATGGCATTGTTGTGGGTTCGTCCTTTTTCGTTTTTCAAGGGACTCCGGAAAATGTCGGTCCGTGATTTTTTCAGGGAATATATCGTCAACAGCAACGATTCAAATGCGAAACTGGCAAAATCAGTGGCTCTGGGCCTTTTCATCGGGGTCACCCCTATCTGGGGATGGCAGATCGTGACCACCCTGGGGCTGGCGCACCTGCTCAGATTAAATAAGTTTGTGGCCGTTACAGCTTCCAACATCAGCCTCCCTCCGATGTTGCCGTTTGTGATATTTTTCAGCTACATTGTGGGCGGGTGGGTGATGGGCGCCAGCACACCCGGCATACAATACAGCCAGGGAATTGGCCTGCAATGGATCAAGGACAATCTGGTTCAGTACCTGATTGGCAGTTTCATGCTTGGCATCATGCTCGTGTTGGTTTTCGGACCAGTATCGTACTTCCTGCTGCAATTTTTCAGAAAGAAGCATGTCTGATCTGCTCATCCATATCTACCGCTTTTTCAAAGCACGGAAAGGACTCTTTTACCTGCTTTTTGCGGCCTTGTCACTTTCGATAGGATGGCTGGCCTCACGAATCAGTTTTGAAGAAAACATTACCCAATCTATTTCAGGCGGAGATGCCAATGACCACACTGCCTATGTGATCAGGAATTTAAAGATCAGCGATAAACTGATTATCGACATCACCCTGGCAGATTCGCTCGCTCATGCCAAACCTGATGGACTTGGAGCCTTAGGTCAAAAGTTCGTAGATTCCCTGAATGCACGCTTCGACACCAGCTACCTCAGAAGCATTACTTTCAGGGCCTCCGATACCGCCATGTTCTCCATGATGGAACTCGTAACAAACCATCTGCCCATCTTTTTCGATGAATCTGATTACATTCACCTCGATAGCCTTCTTTTGCCGGCTTCCATTGATGCAGCGCTCACTAAAAATTATAAAATCCTGGTCTCACCTGCCAGCATGGTGTTGAAAAAAAGGATCCAGCAGGATCCACTCGGTATTTCAAATAACGCTTTTGCCAAATTGAAATCACTCAAAGCCGGGGATAATTTTGAACTCTACCAGGGATGCGTCTACACCAGCGACCTGCGACATTTGCTTATCTTTCTGGTGCCGGCAAATCCTTCAAGCGAAACATCACTAAATGACAAGCTGATCAAGGGACTAGATGAAATCATCGATGGCTTTGCCAAGGGAGCAAATGCTGGTTTCCATATTCAATATTTCGGAGGCACCGCCGTTGCCGTATGCAATGCCCGACAGTTGAAAATGGACATCTCCCTGACCCTGATCATCGCCATTGTATTGATATTCCTATTGGTTGGCTGGTATTTTAAAAGCATCAGGGTTCCGTTGTTTGGAATGTTGCCTGCCCTCTTCGGAGGCGCTCTGGCACTGGCATTGCTGTTTATCGCGAAGGGTAAAATTTCGGCCATTTCATTGGGAATCGGTTCTGTTATCCTGGGACTTATTGTCGATTACTCCCTTTACCTGGTGAACCATTTCCGCAGAAAGCGGGACATGGAACTTACCCTCCGGGAGATGTCACTGACCATTGTTTTGTGCAGCCTCACATCGGCCGGGGCATTTTTGTGTCTCACTTTTCTGAATTCTGCGGTATTGCAGGACCTCGGATGGTTCGCGGCTATCAGTGTTTTCGGCGCTGCGCTGTTTACGCTGCTGATCCTCCCCCAATTTCTGAACGGAAAAATGTTATCCAGTCAGCAAATACAGCGCGTCACTTTTATCGACAAACTCGCCGCCATCCCTTTGGAGAAAAAGAAATGGCTGATCATCGGATTGGTCTTCATCGGCATGGCAAGCATCTGGTTTTCCCGGAAGGTTGAATTCGAGAAAAACATGTCATCCCTCAGTTTTGTAACACCCCGGCTTGTCAGGGCCGAATCTGACCTTGATAAAATCAGCAGCTACAAGTTGAAAAATATCTACCTGGTGGCCACCGGGCGAACCACCGAAGAAGCGTTGAGAAACAAGGAGAAACTCGACAATAAGATTCAAAATCTTCTGAACAGCGGGGCTGTCCAAAGCATATCCGATGCAGGCTCCTTGCTTACCTCCGACTCTTTGCAACAGCTGAAAATAGCCCGGTGGAACAGTTACTGGACCACGGAGAAAAAACGTCAGCTCAGGGCTGATTTGGTGGCACAATCGCGAAAACTGGGATTTCAACCATCGGCGTTCGATTCATTTTTCAGCTTGCTGGAAACTGATTACAAACCCATCACCATCAAGGAATTGAACATCAACAGGAATCCCATGCTGGCTGACTGGCTATCAGTAAACACTGAACTCACCCTTACCCCTACCATCCTAAAGGTGAATGAACGCAAGAAGAGCCTTGTTTACAGGGAATTTCTGCCGGATTCGCACTACGTCATCTTCGACAAACAGAACCTCACCTCAAAGTTTATCGAAAATGTCAGGCACGATTTTGATTTATTGGTGGCTTTGTCGATGATTTTTGTCACCCTGCTCCTGATTTTCTCTTTTGGCCGTCTGGGTCTTGGCCTGATGACTGCTATGCCTATGTTTTTCAGCTGGCTGATCACCCTTGGATTCATGGGTCTAACCGGTATCCGGTTCAACATCTTCAACATCATTATTTCGTCATTTATCTTCGGACTGGGCGTTGATTACAGCATCCTGATGATGCGCGGGCTCCAGCACACCTTGAAAACCGGAAAAGAAGATCTTCATGCCTATAAAGTTTCGGTGCTGCTGTCGTCATTAACCACCTTGTTCGGTGTAGGCGCCCTCTTTTTCACGCGGCATCCGGCCCTCAATTCCATTGCACTGGTATCGGTGGTGGGCATTGTGGCAGTAGTAATCATCTCCTTTGTTTTTATGCCGCTGATTTTCAATGGAGTAATACTTGACCGACAACGAAATCACAAATTTCCTGTCACCTTTCGTATCCTGATCAAAACCCTGATCACATGGGGAAACATTGTAACCATTGCATTGATTCTTATGGTTTTTGGTTTAGTAATCAATGTATTGCTTCCCATGAAACGGAAGAAAAAGGAGATGCTATTTCACCGTTCATTCTATTGGCTGACAAAGGCTTACATCGCATTTACCTTTGCATACGACCGCAAACTGATCAACGAATCCGGTGAAGATTTCACCAAACCGGCCATCATCATCAGCAACCACCAGAGCCTGATTGAAACACCGGCGTTTTTAAGGCTGTATCCGAAAATAATAATCCTCACGACGACATGGGTTTACAAGTCACCTATTTTCGGCCCGATTGCCCGGCTGGCCAATTTTTACAATGTGGATGAAGGCATCGAAAACATCGTTGGTTTACTGAAAGCAAAGGTTGATGAAGGTTTTTCCATTCTGATTTTTCCCGAAGCCCATCGCTCATACGAGCAGCAAATCCAGCGTTTTCACCGGGGTGCATTTTACCTTGCTGAAAAGTTGGAGGTTGATATTCTGCCAATCCTGGTATTCGGAACCGGTGACTTTTTGGGAAAAGGCGCTTTCTGGGGCAGACCAAACAGTTTCAGAATGAAAATCCTGAACCGGGTTTCATGTGATGATTGTTCGCTTGGAGCCACTTATCAGGAACGGACAAAGCAGTTTCGGAAATTTTATATTTCGCAGTATGCAAAATTCAAAGCAGAAGAAGGGGATGCACATTATTACCGCCGCAAACTGGCGTTGAACTTCGTGCTAAAAGGGCCCATTCTGGAATGGTACATGCGGGTAAAGCTTAAACTGGAGAACGATTATGAAATTTACCATCACCTGATGCCCCTTCACGGAGAGATTCTCGACCTGGGCTGCGGTTACGGGTTTATCTCCTATATGCTTATGTTTACGGCCGATGGCCGGCAGATCACCGGAGTGGATTATGATGCCGGAAAAATTGAGGTGGCTCAAAACTGCTTTTCGAAAAATGACCGTATCATGTTCACCACTGCCGATGTTTCGGATTACGGGATAACGCCGAAAGATGGTTTTTTGCTGAGTGATGTGCTTCACTACCTCACCCCGGAAAAGCAGGAAATCCTGTTGAGGAGATGCTTTTCAAACCTGAATCCCGGTGGAACCATCCTCATCCGGGAAGCCAATGCCGGATTGGCCGATCGTCACCAGAAATCGTTGCTCACAGAATTCCTTTCCACCCGCATCGGATTCAATAAAACACCAACCAGCGACAAACGGCTTTTCTTCACCACGGCCGAACAGATACGGATCCTGGCAGAAGAAGCGGGTTTGACCATGGAAATCATTGACAATAAGAAGGTTACTTCGAATAATATTTATGTACTTACAATGCCTCATCCCCCGGCCCCTTCTATGTTGTAAAACAAGAGGCTGGCGATTTATTTT
>JBAXFM010000346.1:0-5091 GCA_037139855.1 Bacteroidota bacterium | reverse complement strand
TGATTTCGTACTTTGTTCCTTTGCCTTTACCAAGTGCGACAATCAGGTTGTCAGACAGCAATTGCTGAATGGAACGTTTGACGGTGGCATAACCCCATTCCTGCCCGATTCCCTCATGGATTTGTTTCGATGAACAATTTGGGTAATTATTAATGTAATCTACGATAACATCCTTTAATTGAGAACCCGATTTTGTCATACGTAAAGTATTTATGGCTCACAAATATATAAAATAAAGCTCAAAAACGATCATAATTGAGCCATATATTCATCATTATTGAGCCGTAACCCGATTAGGCTCAATATTAATTCAATAGTGGCTCGTAATTCAACTCTAATGATCCATAATATGGTTTTAGAATGAGCCGGATTGAATTTCATCGGGATCCTGTTTTCATAAGTTGTGCCATTGACCTGGCCTTGTTGTGAATCCATGAATGATTTTTTCATCTTTGAATGGTTTTATGCAGCTATCATGGCCGCGGTTAGTACTGAAATCTTGCTGCATGGCCATTACCGGGGAGAAATAAATAATGTCAACAGGTGTTGGTCAGAAAAAGTTGTCATGTTTTTAATGTTAACTATATTTATCAAAAATGGTTATATTTGCAAATTATATATTCCATTATGAAAGAGAGAAAAGTGATACTCCTGCCTAAAACACAAAATATTCTGGCAGAATTTGGCGAGAATATAAAACTGGCCCGATTGCGCAGAAAGTTAAGCACCACCCAGATTGCCGAACGTGCAGATATCAGCCGACCCACCCTGGCGTCTATCGAAAAAGGATCCCCAGGTGTTTCCATGGGAGCATATTTACAGGTTCTGTTTGTACTGGGACTTGAAAAGGATCTATTGAGGGTGGCAACTGATGATACCCTGGGCCGAAAACTACAGGATGCCAAACTGCTTGTTAAGGAGAGAGCTCCGAAGAAACTGGTAAAAGAGAAGGAGTAAAAAATGGTACAGAAAGAAATCATGGTTTATGCCCATTGGGAAGGAATGAAAAATCCAATGATGATGGGTATTCTTCAGGCTAACCCAACGCGAGGGAAGGAGATATTTTCTTTTGAATATACAAGGGAATGGTTGAGCTCCGGGATGGCGCAGCAAATTGATCCTGATCTGCAATTGTATTCCGGGCCTCAGTACCTGGGGGAACCTAAAAGCAATTTTGGGTTGTTTCTCGATTCCTCACCTGATCGCTGGGGGAGGGTATTAATGCGTCGACGTGAAGCTGCAATTGCTCGAACTGAAGGACGGAAAGAAAAAACACTCCTTGAATCTGATTACCTGCTTGGTGTATTTGATCAGTACAGGATTGGTGCACTTCGTTTCAAAGAAACAGAAGACGGACCGTTTTTAAATGACAATAAAGAATTGGCAGCTCCTCCCTGGACTTCATTACGGGAATTGGAACATGCCAGCCTGCAATTGGAGAAAGATGACATTGTGGATGATCCTGAGTATTTAAAATGGCTGAATATGCTTATTGCCCCCGGATCATCCCTTGGAGGAGCCAGGCCAAAAGCAAGCATCACAGATCAAAACCACCATCTCTGGATTGCCAAATTTCCCAGTGGAAATGACCTCAAAGATATTGGGGCATGGGAAATGGTTGTCAATGAATTGGCCATAAAAGCGGGATTATCGGTTGCTGAAGGAAAGGCACAGAAGTTTTCAGGTCATCATCACACTTTCTTATCTAAACGGTTTGACAGAACCAACCTTGGCGAAAGAATTCATTTTGCCTCAGCGATGACGTTGCTGGGCTATCTGGATGGTGCCGATTACCAGGATGGGGCAAGTTACCTGGAGATTGCGGAGTTCCTGATCCAAAATGGAGCCGATGTTGAAAAAGACCTGGAAGAGGTCTGGAGAAGGATCGTATTCAGCATTTGCGTAAAAAACACAGATGATCACCTGCGAAACCATGGCTTTCTGCTTACATACAATGGCTGGATTCTGTCGCCTGCATTTGATATCAACCCGGTAGAGACAGGTACTGGGTTAAAACTGAACATTTCGGATAGTGATAATGCTCTTGATTTGGGGCTTGCAATGAAGGTTGCAAGATATTTCCGCCTCACGGATCAAAAAGCAACCAAGATCATAGATCATGTAAAGAAATCTGTCGCAGGATGGAGACAACTGGCAGAAAAGTATAAAATCTCAAAAGCAGAACAAGCTATGATGGCGAAGGCATTCCGGACTGAATGAGTTTTGTCCGGATGGCCGCTCTTACTTTGCTACTCATATCTGCTGGTTTACCGGGTGGTTTCATTATCGCAGATTATTGTTGATTTTTTTTGTTTTATGAGCCTACATTAGCCGAAATTTGCAGGATATTTTAAAAGTATCATGATGAATACAAAAATGACAAAACGTAAACTGGGTAAAAGCGGGCTTGAAGTTTCGGCTCTCGGGCTCGGATGCATGGGAATGAGCTTTTCTTACGGTCCCGTGCCTGATAAAAAGGAGATGATCTCAGTTCTGCGGTCAGCGGTTGAGCGTGGGATTAACTTCTTCGATACCGCCGAAGTTTACGGACCATTCACCAATGAGGAACTCGTTGGCGAAGCACTGGCCCCTTTTCGCGACAAGGTAGTAATCGCCACCAAATTCGGATTCGATACAAGCGGTGTTTCTGCATTAAACAGCCGTCCGGAACATATTAAACAGGTTGCGGAGGCTTCATTAAAACGGCTCAAAACAGAGGTGATCGATTTATTCTATCAACACCGGGTTGATCCGAACGTACCGATTGAAGATGTGGCAGGCGCGGTAAAGGACCTTATCAAAGAAGGAAAAGTGAAACACTTCGGTCTCTCCGAAGCTGGTGTGCAGATAATCCGCCGGGCTCATGCCATTCAACCGGTTACCGCACTTCAGAGTGAATACTCGCTCTGGTGGAGGGAACCTGAAGCCGAAATACTGCCGGTACTTGAAGAACTTGGAATTGGCTTTGTACCCTACAGCCCACTTGGCAAAGGGTTCCTTACAGGGACGATGACCAAAAATACAATCTTCGATAAGACAGACTTCCGCAACACGGTTCCCCGGTTGTCGCCTGAGAACCGCCTGGCAAATCAAGTGTTTGTTGATTTACTTGCGACCATTGCACAACGTAAAAATGCCACCCCTGCGCAAATAGCCCTGGCGTGGCTGCTTGCCCAAAGGCCATGGATCGTTCCAATTCCGGGTACCACAAAACAAACGCGTCTGGAGGAAAATATCGGAGCAACAGCATTGGAACTTACGTCGGAAGACCTTCTTGAAATCAACACTGCTGCAACAAAAATCACGGTGAAGGGTGACAGGTATTCTGAAGGTGCCGCAAAATGGATCAACCGCTGATTCCGGGAAACAATAATAAGTATGATCAGCTAATAATAAGTATGATCAGCTAATAATAGGTAATCAGGTAATTCAATGAACCTACAGTTAACCCATTGCCTCTGACACTTTTTTTGATCACCCGGTTTCCTGTATCAAAGGTGTAGGAATAGGTTGCCGACAGGGGAATCGTGGAAGCGACAGCGGAGGATTTTGTCAGGTTGATGTCTGATTTACCCATAAACATCATTCCCAGGTTTTGGTTGCCCAACGTGTTATATGTATTCGGGAAATGCTCATAGGTTTCCGCCATTGGTTGTGAACCATGCAAACTGTTCCATACCTCCAGTGAAAGGCAGTTGCCTTGTGCGATCATCCATGAATATCGTATGGTGTCACTCCTCAGGTATGAATTTTCCTCAATTCTGTAACCATCTGCATCGAATTTGTTTTCAACCGTCAGCTGAACGCCGGAGTCACCGGGCAGTCCATAGGTCACATGCATTTCGGCCATGGCCAGTCCTGACGGGTTGAGGGTGTAGATGATCCGTCCCCAATGCAAATTATAGCCATAGGAGATGTTGTCAAAGATGGATGTTGGATAATATACATAGTTATGAACAGACGCTACGCTTACCGGAGAGGTTTGTGTTGTCATTTTTGTAATTCTTCCCTGGGAGTCATACTGATAAAAAAACAATCCAATGGTATCATGGCCGGTCGAATCGGTCAATATCATGGATTTAATGTGCGCTGAGGCAGGATTTCCGGGTTCCTGCATATCATTGTTCTTCTTACAGGAATTAACCGATATAATCAAAACGGAACATACAAATAAGACAAAGCGTCTCATGTTCGATTATTTTTCGGGTGATTAAAACTTTCCGAACTTCAATGACAGGTTTGCGTTGAAATTGTTTATCAGCCCGGCACTGGTTTCCATCAGATCGAGATCGGGGGTATAACGGTAAGATATCCCAGCATCAAGTTGCATGAATTTCAGCAGGTTGATCTCAAGCATCACCCCGGGTTCCACCACAAAAAATGCATCCCAGTCGAGGGTGGTCCCATTGTTATTGTTGTAATTGTGGTTGTGCATACTTCCAGTATAGTATGTCAAACCTCCTCCACCGATCAGAATGGGAAAGTTTACATGCAGTGGTGAGGTTGGCAACAGTTTGAATTCAAATTTCACCCCGCCGTAGCCACCATAAAGATATGCGCCAACCGGAGCGTCGAGGGAACCATCAAAATCGTACCACAGGTTGCCGGAATTGAGAATGCCCTTGGCGCCTAATCCTACTGAGAAAAAATGGTTGACAATCACTCCCAGGCTCAGACCTCCCAGAAAAACATCCCTGCCTTCAAATTGTGTATAGGCGAATTCGGGACTGATATAATACCCGACCTTTTTCGGATGATCCGATTTTTTGAAAAGGGTTTTAATCTCCCCATTGTCGGTTCCCGAAGATTTACCGGCAGGTTCATCCTGGCAGTAGACCTGAATTACCTGGCTTAGCAACAAGATCAGAATAAAAAGAGGCTTTTTCATACGTAGGCTATTTTGAACAACAAATATATTGAATTTTTCCGCCAGTAAAAGACTATTCGCCATGTTTTGATTCCGGATTAAGGAACTCCATATAATTTTCAGGACTAATCACGTCAAATGTATGTTGCGGATAACTTTGTGCGAACGTTTTTGAAAGCCGTACCTTTTTCACCGGGTTTGTTTTAAATTCAAAAGCGCTGAGG
>JBAXFM010000345.1:0-5098 GCA_037139855.1 Bacteroidota bacterium | reverse complement strand
TGACAGGGTCTTTTAGACCTGTCAGTGCTTAAAACTATAAAAAAAAAGCCACCCGACAGGCCGCTTTACGGAAAAATGCGGAACTCCCGTTTTTTTGGTCGTGAAGGCAAAATGTTCTTCATAAAACAGGGTCTTCGGGATCTCCTTATCCAAGTGTGTTAAAAACAGGAATATTTTTTTCCATCTTGAATCAAATCTCTTTATTATCTTTGGTCATGTGAAATCTATATTACTGATTTCCAAAATATAACATTGTTAACTTAATAACCATTGAAAATGAGAAACATCTACACAAAATGTTTGGTATTGCTGGTGGTATTGGCATTACCTTTGAGCTTCCTTTCGGGGTGCAAATCAACCAAAAGCACCACCTCAGCCACAGCCACAGCGACAACCCCGTCCGACGAGGTGGAAGTGGTCAGATACTGTTATGGCCCGCAGTATAACTCTGATAAGGAGCATTTTCGTGCCAGTGCAACCGGTGAAAGCATGGATCAGATGATGTCGGAGAAAAAAGCAGTAACCGAAGCACGCGCTAAACTGGCTGCACAGATTGAAACCCTGGTTAAAACCGTAACCGACAATTATGGCAAATCAACCGAGGTAAACAAAAAAGAAGAAATGCTTGGTCGTTATGAAACGCTGACCCGCGAAGTGGTGAAACAGAAACTAACCGGCACCATTGAGATATGCAATAAACAAACTAAAACCAAAGAGGGGAATTATAAAACATATGTTACCATTGAATTGGCAGGGAATGATGTTTTGAGCGGACTTAACAGCAGGCTGTCCAGTGATCAGGTTTTAAAAGTTGACTACAATTACGAAAAATTCAAGAAGACCTTTGAAGATGAGATGAATAAGATGGAAGCGCCACAGTAACTCAGTATTTCAGTTTTATGGCATTTTTTCTTGTTGCCAACAGGGGAGGCTTGGTATGGTTGCTTTTATCAGATACTTTTTTAAAATTAGATGGAATCAGCGTCACCGGCTTCCCCTGTTGCTTTTTATAGCCCCAATGATTGCCGCAACAGCATGGTCACAGAATAACACCCCGGTTGATCTGAATTTTAACAAAGAAATGGCCGGCTATGCGACTGGAAGCAAGGATACAACCATGCTTTTAACAACGGTCGGTACAATCCCATCCTGGATGAACAGCCAACTTCCCGGCCAGGAAGACACCCTTTATGTATTTGGAATTTCAGATCCCGGACTTACTAATACTGTTGCCCGTCACCAGGCTGTCATCCGGGCATTGGCATTTGGCGCTTTGGCCAACCTGACATCCTGTGAACACTTATCCGATTTATACAGTGAGGAAAAAAGTTCTGGTACCAATTCAAAATACGAAGAAATATATCGTTTTTCAGCAGCCGTTTCCGGTGAAATATCTATTTCAACCATCTGCTACGATACCATTCTTTCCAGCAGTGAAGCTGTTGTCCTGGTGGGAATTCCCCGGAAAAACCTACAGTACGACTCTTTAAAAATGATGCGGATTGATGCTATTCTCTATAACAAGGAAGCGGATATCAGTTGTGGTGATAAAATGTCGAAAAAGGTTTATGTCAGTATCCGCAAACGCAATACTGATGAAATGCTTGTTCTTGATGCAAGTTCCTTTTATCAGGTCAACGGAAAAGCGACCAACATGCGATGCTTGTTTCCACAAAGCCAGGCTGCATATAACCGGTACGAATTTTATTACACTACCGGAGATTCACCGCATGAGGCAGACAGTGCGCAGGTTCGCGGAACCACCTGCAAACAAGGGCTATGGATTGCATATGTAAGCCAGATCATGGAGCAACTCTCGATGCAAACAAAAATGTTGTCCAATGATTCACAGAGGTTGAGGGACAAAACGGAAGATACTTCAACAGAACTTTTAAGAGAAAGATCGCGCACCAGGCTTTCCTGGAGAATCAGGGAAATCGATATTCATGACGATCAAATGTGGGTCAAAATGATCACTTCAAAATATTAAGCCCGGACGAAAATGAAACGTGTTAAAAGAATTTTTTTTGTGGTGATATTGTTTGCTGTATTCAGCACCATCCATGCTCAAACGTATGAAGAGTGGTTAAAACAGGAACAGGCAAATTTCAGCAAATTCAGGATTGAACAGGAAAAAGCGTTGGAAGCGATGCGTAAAGACTATGCTAATTATGTGAAGCAACGCGACAAGGACTATTCCGATTATTTAAAAAAAGGTTGGGAAAATTTCCCGGTTTCTACCGCGAAAAAACCACCAGAAAAGCCAAAACCGGCAGCAGTACCGGCATACAAGCCGGCGCCGGGCGCCCCTGTTACCCGTATGCCGATCGTTACAGCACCACTGGATATTCCAATGAAGATTCCCACTTTGGTAAAATTGCCGGTCATTCAAAAACCGGAGCCTGCCGATTACCCCGAAGATTCTTTTTCCTTCAATTTTTGTGGAGCCAGGGTAACCCTTGATGTTGACCTGAATCTCAAAAATATGGTCACGGGTAAAAAAGGGAAGCAAGCCATCACCGATTTTTGGGATCGTGCCAGTAAAACAAATTACAACAGCCTGGTGAATCAGTTGATGGCGGCAAAATCAAAGTTCAACATGAACGATTATGGATATTTCATGCTGATTCAGGAAACGGCAGCCAATATTTATTCAATGCCCGACCAGCAGGATTATTCTCTTTTGCTTGAATGGTTCCTGATGGTGCGTTCGGGCTATGATGTGAGAATTGCCTACAACGAAAACCAGATTGCCATTTTACTTCCTTCCTATAATACGTTGTATTCGAAGAAATTTTTAACGATCAACCATCTCAACTATTATTTTTTCAGTCCATTTGAGGGTAACGATATTTCGACATACGATAAATGCTATGATCTTGCCAATGCCCCGATCGATTTCAACATTGCAAGTCCGATGAATTTCGGGAGCAAACCCGTTAAGAAATCAGTGCCATTCACTTACAAAAACAAAACGTATCCCTTTGCGATTTCCTATGATCCGGGCGTTATTCAATTTTACAAAAATTATCCGCAGGTTGAGATGGAAACCTATTTCAATGCTGCCATATCCATGGATACAAAACAAACCATGGCGGAAAGTTTTAAACCCATCCTGGCGAATTTGTCTGAAAAGGATGCCTTAAATTTCATTCTCAATTTTGTTCAGACTGCATTCACCTATAAAACCGACCAGGAACAGTTTGGCAAGGAGAAGTTTTTCTTCGCAGAGGAGTTGTTCTATTATCCGGCCTGCGATTGCGAAGACCGTTCGGCGCTTTTTGCATATATGGTGCGTGATCTGCTGGGTTTGAAAGTCGTCGGACTTGAAACGCCCAACCACATGTTTACGGCGGTTCATTGCCTTACGGATGTGTTTGGCGATTACGTGCAATATCAGGGAGAGCAGTATATTGTTGCCGATCCTACCTTTATTAATGCGCCGTTCGGACGAACCATGCCTGAGCAAAGTTTGCAAAATGCAAAAATCATTGCCATGAACAATCCTGGTCAGGAAGCCCTGACCCGCGACCATGCATGGGATCTGGCGATGAAATCAGGCATAAAGAAAGCCAGTAATTTCCAAAACCTGGTATTTGACAAAGCCGGCAATTTCTATGTCACCGGCTATTTTGCCGGTACGATTAACATGGGTTCATTTACCGCTAAAGGGTTTGTGGATGCGCAATCGTATATTATCGCCAAAATCAACCCGCAGGGAAAACTGCTCTGGGCTGACCATTTGAAATGTTCAGATAATGCCGTGGGTTTGGCTGTAGAGATGGATCCCTCGGGGAATGTATATGTTGCAGGCTCTTTCAGCGGCACCATGGGGTCTATGAAAACTGGAAGCAATAGTGATGTTTTTCTGGCGAAATATACGATCACCGGAGAAAAAATCTGGATCAACAATGCCGGACTCGACACTATCCCTCAGGGAGCCGGGTTAATTTATTCGTTGGGATTTGATAAAAAAGGTAAAAAAGAGGTGGTAAGGATCGTGGAGTATTCGCCCACTTATGCGGGTTACGGGATATTCGTGACCGACACTTCTGTTATTTTCAATGGGACGATGCTCAGCACACTCGTACCAATGAAAACGACCTTGGCTGTGAATGCTGTTGCTGAATTCGATTATGCAGATTTACTCAAGAAAGAATATGACCAATTTGTGTCCCGGCAAACCGACCGTTCGGTAGCCGGGCTTTTCGCAATATCAAACATAATAAAAAACGCAGGGGTGGTTATTTCAGGCAAAGATGTTCAAAAAGCCTTTGATAAATACAATCCGGGGTTCAAAGTGAAATGTCCGAAAATGTACAAACTCATCGGGAAGGTAAGTTTTATGAAAAACGAAAACAACATCATTACCATTTTGACCGAGAACGGGGGTGATGTGCTTTTTAATAAACTTAAGCTGGGCAATGGCTCACAGTTGCGGATATCCATTTTACCCGATGGCAATGTCCAGGTGGATGCTTTGACCGGGGTCAAAGTCGGGAAAACGATCATCTGGTACCCGCTGAATTATATCCTTGTGTTCTCAAAAACCGGTGATCTGTTATTTGACTACGACAGCGATCATTCGCAGGCGAGGATGAATTTGAGGAAAGATATTTTGAATTAGTTAATGTGCTGATGTGATAATGTGCTGATGTGATAATTGGTTTAGAAAGGGGGGGTAATTTGAGTAGATTTTTTGGATTGGTTGTGTTTGTTTGCTTTTCCTGCTTTTGCTTTGCGCAAGAGATGGTAATCAAGGATTATCATTATCGCCTGGTGTCTACCGAATTATCGGCAAAAGAAGCCATCGGGCAGGCCAGGAAGGAGGCGCTTGCTGCCTGTGTACAGGAAAACCTGGGAACCCAGGTGATGAACCTGACGCGGTTGGAGAAACAAGAGAATGATAAGAAGTATCTTGAAAAGTTTAATGACTTCACCCAGCAAATCAGCAACGGATATGTGAGGCGATATGTAATGAAAGATACAAGTTCAGTGTATGATCCAAAAACGTTGTCACTTGAAACACGCATTACTTTAGATATTACGTTGTATAAACCTGAAAATGATAATTCGTTGGGATTATTTGCATCCAGCG
>JBAXFM010000344.1:0-5104 GCA_037139855.1 Bacteroidota bacterium | reverse complement strand
ATACAAGAAACATTGGCATCATGGCGCACATCGACGCGGGTAAAACCACGACGACGGAGCGTATCTTGTATTATACCGGGAGCAATTATAAGTTAGGCGAGGTTCACGATGGTACTGCCACGATGGATTGGATGGTACAGGAGCAGGAACGTGGAATCACGATCACCTCTGCTGCAACGACTGTTTATTGGGACTATCAGAATGAGAGTTACCGTATCAACCTGATTGATACACCAGGCCATGTTGATTTTACTGTTGAAGTTGAACGTTCCCTCCGCGTACTGGATGGAGCCGTTGCTATTTTCTGCGCTGTAGGCGGTGTTGAACCCCAAAGCGAAACAGTTTGGAGACAGGCTAACAAATACAATGTGCCGCGAATCAGTTACATCAATAAGATGGATCGTACCGGCGCTGACTTTACCCATGTTGTTGATCAGATCCGGGAGAAACTTGGCGCCAACCCGGTGATCATTCAATTGCCGATTGGCGCCGAAGAAGAATTTGCCGGAGTTGTTGACCTGATTACCAACAAAGCTTATGGCTGGGATGATGCATCGCTGGGACGCGAATATTTTGAGATCCCAATGCCACATGACATGAAGGAAATGGTTCACGAACAACGGATGAAGCTGATAGAAGGCGTTGCCGAAGAGAGTGATGAGTTGCTTCATAAATTCATGGAAGATCCCAATTCCATTACCGAAGATGAAATTATTGCTGAAATCCGCAAAGCCACCATCATTGGAAAAATTACCCCGGTAATTTGCGGAGCTTCGTTTAAAAATAAAGGTGTTCAATTGTTGATTGACGCCGTGATCAAATTCCTTCCCTCACCGTATGACATGCCAGCCGTGTTTGGCATGAATCCCTTTACCGAAAAGGAAGAAGTTCGCCATCCTGATCCCAATGAGCCATTTACCGCTTATGCATTTAAAATTGCTACTGACCCGTTTGTTGGCCGGATTGCTTTTTTTCGTGTTTATTCCGGACAGCTCGAAGCAGGGGAGGTGGTTTTGAACACCCGTACTGATAAAAAAGAGCGTTTGCTTCGTATCATGCTGATGCATGCCAACAAGCAGAATCCGCTGAAACATGTTGAAGCCGGTGAAATCGCCGCTGCTGTTGGATTTAAAGACATTCGTACAGGAGATACGCTATGCGATCTCAAACATCCGCTTATTCTCGAAACCATGGTGTTCCCTGAGCCGGTAATCAACATGGCCGTGGAACCCAAAACCCAGGACGATCTGGAAAAACTTGCTGTTGGCTTACATAAGCTGGCAGAAGAAGATCCTACATTCCAGGTAAGAGTGGATAATGAAACTGGGCAGACGCTGATCAGCGGAATGGGTGAATTGCATCTCGACATTATTGCCGACCGTTTGCGTCGCGAGTTCAATATCGAAGTAAACCGCGGAAATCCCCAGGTTGCTTACAAAGAGGCGATCATCAATACGGTGATGCACCATGAAGTATATAAAAAACAAACTGGTGGCAAAGGTCGTTTTGCCGATCTCGTGATCGAGGTTGGTCCGGCGGATGAAGGATTTAAAGGTTTGCAATTTATCAATGAAATTAAAGGCGGAAATATTCCCCGTGAATTTATTCCTGCCATTGAAAAAGGATTGAAGGCAGCGATGACCAACGGTCCGATTGTTGGATTTCCCATGGAAAGTGTTAAGGTCAGGCTCATCGATGGTTCATACCATAGTGTTGATTCTGATGCACTTTCATTCCAGGTTGCTGCCGGCTTTGCTTTCAGGGAAGCCAGTAAGAAAGCTAAGGTTGTAATCATGGAGCCCATCATGAAGTTTGAAATAGTTACACCCAGTGAATATATGGGTGAGGTAACAGGTGATATAACCAAACGCCGCGGACAGGTTGAAGAGGTGGAATCCCGCATCGGAAACCAGGTAATTCGGGGTCGGGTGCCTTTGGCTGAGATGTTTGGCTATGTAACTACATTGCGCAGTCTTTCTTCCGGCAGAGCTACGGAAATGCTGGAATTTTCAAAATATGATATTACGCCAAAAGAGATTCAGGACGAAGTATTATATAAAATCAGGGGATATGTTCCCGCATATTAAATTTTTATATGAGCCAGAGAATTAGAATTAAACTGAAGTCTTACGATTACAACCTGGTTGACAAATCAGCCGAAAAGATCGTAAAAACCGTAAAGGCCACGGGCGCCGTTGTTAGCGGTCCGATTCCTTTGCCAACGGATAAAAAGATCTTCACGGTACTGCGTTCGACCTTCGTGAACAAAAAGTCGCGGGAACAGTTTCAGCTTTGCACTTACAAACGATTGCTCGACATCTACAGTACAACGTCGAAGACAATTGACGCGCTGATGAAACTTGAACTTCCGAGCGGTGTGGAAGTTGAAATCAAGGTTTGATTGTAATTAGACAAGTAAAGTTAAAAACGCAAGAAACGTAAGAAATGTCTGGATTAATTGGTAAAAAAATCGGAATGACCAGTATTTACGATGCAAATGGGAAGAATATCCCTTGCACCGTGATCGAAGCTGGCCCTTGTGTGGTAACACAGGTCCGGTTAAAGGAAAAAGACGGCTACGAGGCCATCCAGCTTGCTTTCGATGAAAAGAAAGAAAAGCATACAACCAAAGCAGAAATGGGCCACTTTGCCAAAGCCGGGATTACTCCTAAAAAGGTGCTGGCCGAGTTCACCCGTTTTGAGGCGGATCACCAGAAACAGTTTGGTGATATTGTACAGGTTGATATTTTCGTTGAAGGTGAATTGATCGATGTCGTCGGAATATCCAAGGGTAAAGGTTTCCAGGGAGTTGTAAAGCGTCACCATTTTGCAGGTGTCGGTGAAGCAACCCATGGACAGCATAACCGCCTCAGGGCTCCAGGTTCGGTAGGCGCTTCTTCATGGCCTTCAAGGGTTATGAAAGGACTTCGCATGGCCGGCCGCATGGGGGGAGATAAAGTGAAGGTTGTCAACCTTATGGTATTAAAGATTATCCTCGAGAAGAACCTTATTTTAGTTAAAGGTGCAGTTCCGGGACACAATGGTTCATATGTAAAGATTGAGCGATGGAAGTAGCAGTATATAACATAAAAGGAACAGCGACCGCCAATATGGTTGCGCTGGACGATTCGATCTTCGCGATCGAGCCTAACGACCATGCTATCTATTTGGATGTGAAGCAATACATGGCAAATCAACGCCAGGGAACGCATGATACATTGGAAAAGTCTACAATTTCCGGTAGTACCAGAAAACTTCACAAACAAAAAGGTACCGGTGGATCGCGTAAGGGCAGTATCAAGAGTCCTCTATTCCGTGGTGGTGCTCGTGTTTTCGGACCACATCCCCGGGATTACAGTTTTAAACTGAACAAAAAACTGAAACGTTTGGCCCGTAGATCGGCTTTGAGTTATAAACTGAAAGACAATCATCTGACCATTCTGGAGGACTTCACGTTTGACACACCGAAGACCAAAAACTTTACCGAACTTCTGAAGAATTTCCAGTTAACCGGTAAAAAGACTTTGCTTGTTATTGCCAAGTCAGAGGAAAATGTCATATTGTCCTCGCGCAACCTCAAAAGGGTAAAGGTAGTGAACGCAGCAGATCTGAATACCTATGAAATACTTGATGCCACACAATTGCTGATCACCGCTGGTTCCATCAGGGAAATAGAAAAAATCCATCAGAATTAAACCGATTAATTCGATACGACAATGACAATTATTATTAAACCGATCATAACCGAGAAAATGACGCACCTGGGCGAGAAGCTCAACCGTTATGGTTTCATGGTTGACCGGAAGGCAAACAAACTTCAGATTACACAGGCCATCAAGGACCTCTATGGAGTGGATGTAACTTCTGTCAATACCATGGTGTTCTCCGGCAAAAACAAATCCCGCTTTACAAAGAGCGGTGTTATCTCGGGAAGAACTAGTACATATAAGAAAGCCATCATTACATTGGCTAAAGGTGAAACTATTGATTTTTACAGCAATATTTAAATAAATGGCGCTTAAGAAATATAAACCGACAACACCCGGTCAGCGGTTTAAAGTAATCAGTACTTATGATGAAATAACTGCAGACGTTCCAGAGAAGAGCCTATTAGGCCCGTCCAAGAGATCCGGTGGCAGAAACAACGAAGGCAGAATGACCATGAGATATCTTGGTGGTGGTCATAAACAGATGTATCGTATTATTGACTTCAAGCGGGACAAGGAGAATATTCCTGCGGTGGTGAAAACGATCGAATATGACCCGAACCGCACATCGCGTATTGCCCTGGTGGTGTACAATGATGGTGAAAAGAGATATATCGTTGCACCTCACGGATTGAAAGTTGGCCAAACCATTGTGTCAGGCAAAGGAGTAGCTCCGGAAATTGGCAATGCACTGTATCTTAGTGAAATACCTTTCGGAACAGTAATTCACAATGTTGAATTACGGCCTGGTCAGGGTGCGAAAATGGTACGCAGTGCCGGTGCACACGCTCAGCTGATGTCACGTGATGGTAAGTTTGCCATTCTGAAAATGCCTTCGGGAGAAACCAGAATGATCCTTCAGACCTGCAAAGCAACGGTAGGTATGGTTTCAAATATTGACCATAATCTTGAATCTTATGGGAAAGCCGGTCGCACACGCTGGTTGGGCCGTCGCCCGAGAAACCGTGGTGTTGCGATGAACCCGGTTGACCATCCCATGGGTGGAGGCGAAGGCCGTGCATCAGGAGGACATCCACGCTCACGCAAGGGTACTCCGGCAAAGGGTTACAAGACCAGAGCACGCAAGAATCAGTCGAATAAGTATATCATTGAACGCAGGAAGAAGTAATCGATAATATTTCAAACTATGAGCCGATCGCTTAAAAAAGGTCCGTTTATCCACTATAAACTGGAAAAGAAAGTAACGGATCTTCTGGAATCCAAGAAAAAGACCGTCATTAAAACATGGTCGCGCGGTTCCATGATCTCCCCCGATTTTGTGGGCCAGACAATCGCCGTTCACAATGGCAATAAGTTTATTCCGGTATATGTTACCGAGAATATGGTAGGCCATAAATTGGGCGAATTTGCACCGACCAGAATTTTCCGTGGTCATG
>JBAXFM010000343.1:0-5133 GCA_037139855.1 Bacteroidota bacterium | reverse complement strand
CGGTGACGAACCGTACCCACTCAATGGACAGTTGATCGTATAAACATAAGGTGAAGTTCCACCGGTTACATTACCGATTGTGATTTGGCCGGCATCACCATCTGAGAAGCAATTGATGTCTGCTTTCGAGTAGGTGAAAAGAATTTGAGCGGGTTGCAAAATTGTAAAGCAAGTATCTACAAAGCAACCTCTCACATCGGTGACGGTAACACAATAGGTTCCTGCACATAAACCGTTGATAATTTGCCCTGTGCCCAGAATGAATCCGGGGGTTGTGCTTTTTTCCCATTTATACGTATATGATCCTGTGCCACCACTGGCAAAGACAGCTGCCTGACCGTCACAATCCCCATAACAATCAAGCATGGCAGTATAGGTTAAGGTGGCTATTTCAAGTGGATTGGCCGGCTGACTGATGGTTACCGTTTTCGAAACCGGGCAGTTGTTTGAATCAAGAACAGTTACCATATAATCTCCCGGACATAAATTAATAATTGGATTGCCCGGAACGATATCTCCTGAAGGGAATTTCGTCCAGGTGATACTGTATGGTTTATTTCCTCCCGAGGCAGAAGCAGTTGCAGTTCCGTTACACGCCCCATAACAGGTAACATTGGTTATTGTCGTGGCCACAGCCAGCGCTGTAATAGCAACTGAGCCAATTTTTGTACAACTTTTAGCATCGGTAACCGTAACGGTATATGTTCCTGGCAACAGTCCTGCTGCAGGATTTGTAATTTGCCCTCCCGGTGACCAAACATAGGAATAGGGCGGATTTCCCCCGGAAACAATCGCTTCTGCCGAGTAGGTAGTACAATTGGAGGAAGTTTTGAAACTGATGGAGATGGGTGGGGGTTGAGGCATAACCACAGAAAAGGAATTGGTGCAACTCTTTGCATCAGACACGGTGACGGTATAAGCACCGGCAGAAAGCCCGGTAGCAACATTAGCAACATTGTAAGGTTTGCCGGTTGACCAAAGATAATGATAGCCAGGAGGAGGTAAATACGGTGTTCCTCCGGCAGCATTGATGGTGAGTGAACCATCCTGCCCCCCGCCGCAGGATACCGTATCAATGGTAAAAGTACCAGTAATTTGAGGGTTTTCATAAATCAGCACACTATCGATCACAATTCCGCCACTGGCATCCGTTACTGTAACGGTATAGGTTCCGTGACACACATTGATAAGGCAAGGCTGGGTTGTGTTATTCGACCATAAATACCCATAGGGCGTTGAACCACCAGACGCAAGGACACATGCCGAGCCATTGCATTTCCCGTAGCAAACAGTGTCGGGAACAATCGGTTGAATTGACAAAGGTTCTATCAGTATACATGCAGTATCCCGGCAACCTTGTGAGTCGGTGATGGTGTCGCACCACCATCCTGGGACTAATCCGCATATTTTTTTTGTTGTGGCCCCATTGTTCCATAAATGTGTATACCCGGGAACACCTCCCGTGGGTGTTACTTCAAGACAATAGGTCGTTGAAGATCCCACAGTAACAGTCTCCTTGCTATAAGTGTAATTCATTTTGGGATTTTCAAACACCTGTCTGTAATCCTCAATAATACAACCGTTGGTATCTTTAATAACAATGTGGTAACTCCCTGCGAATACTTTATAAATTCTAGGGGATCCCAGGTTTGAAGAAATTATTTTATCTTTTACTGTATTTTGTGCGTGAACAACAGGCGCAACAGGTATGATGAAAACGCTATCCGGAAATGTACCACCCCAAACCTGAATTTTAATTATGCCTGAACTATCTCCCCAGCAAGTTACGGTTTCCGGAGTTTGAATGATCATAAACATTTCTGGTCGTTGGGTCATCGTAATTGTATCAACAACTGAGAGGCAATTTGAAACATCCTTTACTTGGATAGTATGTATGCCTAGCGATACATTGATAAAGGTATTACTTGCTTGCCAGCCTTTACCATCCATGTAATATTGCAGCGCTCCTGTTCCTCCACTTGCATGAACCACCACCTGGCCATCGGTGAATGGAGGAACATGATAACAGGGAATAGGTGTAATGTCCACAGAAGAAATAATCACAGGTTCAGGACCACCGACAGTTGCATTGACGATCACACTTTCACAACCATATGCATCTACTATTTTAAATTGATAGTTCCCTTTTGCCAGACCAGTGAACACATTGCTTGTAGAAGGAGTGTTAGGACTCCAACAGGTCCCACACCAGCAACCAGAGCCGGTGTAACGATAATATGTATAAGGTTTCTCTCCCCCTTTGGCCCAGATTGTTACGGTTCCATTGTGATTGTCACTGCACGGAAATACGTCTGTAACCGTTTTTGCCGAATCTTCCAATGGGATATAGTTATTCTTGAAATACCAATTCGAATTGTTTCCCAGGTCGACAGATCGTTTTGCCGTATCTGGGTTTGATGGCGGGATTATGATATTACCATTTATCCCTTTAAGTTCGATATAGTCAAGAAACTGTGGATGATCCGTGGCTATCGTGGCTTGTACAGTATTGTCAGTGCTGGTAATCCGAGTGTGTTCACAATTATAACCTCCAAAGAGGATAATCGAATCATGAATGGTTTGAATTTTGTTTTTTTCCACCGTCAGGGTATCCTTTGAATAAATACCGCACGAACAACCATAAACCCAGATGCGTTGCATCATTACAATATTGAATTCATTTGAACCGGCAAGTAAATTCCCGTTTGCATTAAACCGGCAAGAATCAGCATTGTTATTATTTCCCTTAATAGTTCCGTTCCGGTTAAAGTTAATCATTTCAAATATTTGGTTGTTGTCACCTTGGAGGAGACCGTAATCATGGTTTCTATTGTCACAGCAATCGCACCACCATGTTGGATAAGTCGAAAACAGGAATCTGGTATATTTGCAATTATTGGAATAGGCCAATCCTAACTGATGTATTTCAACCGTATCGAATATACAAGTATCAACGTGAAGTGTGCCATTTTGACCAAATAAGACATCATTGAAAGTATCATGTTCAGCAATTAATTCACCATTTTTAACGAATTCCACGTTGTCAAAATGCAAATCCTTTGCCGCATCCATCGTACAAAGGTTATCGCTTTCAGCGATTTCACCCGTAAAAAGGAACTTTGAAGTACCACTGCCATAAACTTTCATCGTATTCCCAAAATTTGTAAACCGGCTGCTGATTTTTGTTAAATCCTTATTCATTGATCTCACTGTAATTAATGATGAACCTAAATCCAGACTACGATTATTGTCTGGATTTACAGGTGCTGAATTAAATCGATAACCGGTTATCGAATAATTATTAGTTTTTAAATGGCCTTTATTTAAAGCAATATCGCCTAACACATAAAAATTATCACAAAGATCCCAATGCCCTTCTTCCCCATCAAAAGTTACACCTGTTGGAATCGCTTGCCCGGCTGTACAGATAATAACATTACTATTCGACGCTGAAAAGTTTGTTTGTCCTGTGAATGTAAAATTCATCATTGAAATATCTCTATACCAAAGATTACCGGAAATGTCAATTGGTTTAGCCCCACTTAGTTTTACCGGCCTGTTAATAAGTCTCCAATCCATGTCCTTACATTGGATAATCGGAACATCTTGAAATTTAACTTCCTGATTGTCTATTGAAAATGAATTGGCATCAAAAACAGCATTTATTATTGGTCCTGGCACTCCAGCACCACCTAAGCCACCAGATACCAAAGACCAATGACCAGCATCACCCCAACTGCCTGTTCCCCCAACCCAATAATACGTTGTCTGGCCGATCGCACCCAACGATGAAATCATCACAATCAAAATCGGTAATAGTAAATGTTTTTTCATATCCCGGAAATTAAAATCATTGACAAATCACTCAGTTCATGGTTGGAAAAATGCAGAAATCTGCATCTAAAATAAATAAAAATAACAAAATTGTAATCATAAAATATTGTGTTTGTTGCAATTATATTTTGATTCTTATTTGGAATCAATATGAAAAAACTTTTCGTTACTGAATTCATAATACTTCCAGAATAGCATGAACGTAACATATCGTGAAATTGATAGGACGAAAGATTCTGCTGTAAATCGGCAGGGAAGATCAATCTCAGAGACTTTTATTCTCGTTTTTTCACTATTTTTGATTAAAGGGATATGAAAATTCTGAAAGGGTTATGAAAATCCATTTGGTTTGCGTTCTAAAAATCGGTTCGATCTTTCTCCAACCTCTCTCCAGGCTCTGTCCCACCATCCTCCCTATTACATCCAGTTTAACACCCTATTCAGACTAAAGTGCTCCCGTCATGCTCCCGTGATGCACAGGAGATGGTACCGGGTATAATACCTCACAGGGGAATACTTCAATTTAGTCAGAGAACTCGTGTCAATTCTGCCCTGTGATTCGGCAGATCATGGGAAATGATACGGATGCGCGACCCTTTGTAAAATGGGTTCGACCGGGTGGTCACATAGTGCCAGAGGAAACCGGAGCTTTTTACGACGGCCTGGCCCGATTCGATGGTTTCTCCTTCCGGGTTTGAAATACTGACTTCTACGGATTTAACAGGAACAATATTATCAACCCTGATGACAATCCGATATCCTGCCCTGCCCCTGTAACCGGAGATGACGACCTTAGTAATCTCTGCCGGTATCAGATAATCCTTGATGGCCATGGAAGTCGCGCTGCTGAATCCATGGGCCGTTCTGCAATAGATTTCCCATATTTCCCGACTTTTCAGCGTCATCTTTGCCCATCGGATCGCCATTTGAAAACGACGAACCTGCGCAGGTCTTTCATGTTTATCTTTTTTCTTTTTTCTGTGCGGACAGCGCTGGATAATCTCTTTGCCTTTCACCACACGCTTGTACATGCCACTGTTACCCAACTTTCCGGTATATCCGGCCAGCAGGTCATTTTTTCCCGATATCATAGCTCAGTTTATTGCTTAATCGGGTTTAGTGGTAAAAGGTTATTGGATTGTTAATATCTTTTTTTTACCCATTAAAACTCCGAACACTCCAGCCTCCCACTGTACCCGCTCCGTCCACTTGGCATCCCAATGCCGGATGACCCTGCCGAGCCACCGAAGATGCTCAGCCCGCCAAATTCGAGTATCAGACTAATCTCGTGTGCCCCGC
>JBAXFM010000342.1:0-5194 GCA_037139855.1 Bacteroidota bacterium | reverse complement strand
TGGACTACAACTTCCCCGAAATCGAAAAAAAATGGCAGAAATACTGGGTGGATCATAAAACCTTTAAAACGAAAACTGATCCTTCCCGGCCAAAATATTATGTGCTCGATATGTTCCCCTACCCTTCCGGCGCCGGGCTGCATGTAGGCCATCCGCTGGGTTACATTGCCTCCGACATTTACTCACGCTACAAACGGCTGAAGGGTTTCAACGTGCTTCATCCGATGGGTTACGATGCCTATGGATTGCCGGCCGAACAATATGCCATTCAAACAGGTACCCATCCCGCGGTGACTACCGAAAAAAATGTGGCGCGTTACCGCGAACAGATGGACAAGATCGGTTTCTGCTACGATTGGGACCGGGAGGTGAAAACCTGCGACCCTGATTACTACAAATGGACACAATGGACCTTCATCCAGCTTTTCCATCACTGGTATAACACCGCCACCCAAAAAGCCGAACCGGTTTCCGGCCTGATCAAGGTTTTCGAATCAGAAGGGAATGGCAGGGTAGATGCCTCCATGACCCAGAACTGGTTCAAGGAACTGATCAAAAAAGACGCTTCTTTTGGAGCAAAATGGGATGGAATATTTTCAGCCGCTCAGTGGAAAGCATTCACTGAAAAGCAGCAGTCAGAAATCCTGATGAACTACCGCCTCGCCTACCTTTCCGACGCCATGGTCAACTGGTGTCCCGAACTGGGAACCGTGCTGGCCAACGATGAAATTGCCAATGGTTTTTCGGTTCGCGGCGGCCACCCGGTGGAGCGAAAACTCATGCGCCAGTGGTTCCTGCGCATCACAGCTTACGCCCAGCGCCTGCTCGACGGGCTCGAAATGGTTGATTTCTCCGATTCACTCATCGAAATGCAGCGCAACTGGATCGGACGTTCGGAAGGCGCCGAGATCCATTTCCCCATCAAAGACCAGGAAGTGAGCCTCAGCATTTTTACTACCCGCCCCGACACCATTTTCGGATCTACTTTTATGGTGCTGGAGCCCGAACATGAACTGATCGCTAAAATCACCACTCACGACCGAAGGGACGCAGTGGAACAGTATCTCCTCATGGCCAAAAACCGCTCCGAACGCGAGCGGATGGCCGAAGTGAAAAAGGTAACCGGCGAATTTACCGGGGCTTACTGCCTCAACCCGTTCAACGGAGCGCCCATCCCCATCTGGGTGGCCGATTATGTGCTGGCAGGATACGGCACCGGCGCCATCATGGCCGTTCCGGCCCACGACAGCCGCGACTACGATTTTGCCAGACATTTCGGACTTCCAATCGTGGAAGTAGTTGCCGGCGGCGATATTACCCAGGCTTCCTACGATGCAAAAGACGGGTTGCTTATTAATTCTGACTTCATCAACGGCTTGCAGGTGAAAGCGGCCATCAGCGCCGTGATCGGCAGGGTAAACGAAATGGGTATCGGCAAGGGTACGGTTAATTTCCGTCTCCGTGATGCCATTTTCAGCCGGCAGCGTTACTGGGGCGAGCCATTCCCGGTCTATTTCAAAGATGGCATTGCCCATACCCTCGATGAGAGCGAACTTCCGCTCCGGTTGCCCGAGGTTGATGCCTACCTGCCTACCGAATCGGGCGAACCTCCCCTGGCCCGGGCCAAAAACTGGACCACCAAAGAGGGCTATCCGCTCGAAACCAACACCATGCCGGGTTTTGCCGGTTCCAGCGGCTATTATCTCCGATATATGGACCCCCGCAACGACAAAGAATATTTCTCAAAAGAAGCAGTGAATTACTGGCAGGATGTTGACCTATACATTGGCGGCGATGAACATGCCACCGGTCATCTTATCTATTCCCGGTTCTGGAATAAGTTCCTGTTCGACACCGGCTATTCGGTGAAAGAGGAGCCTTATAAAAAACTCATCAACCAGGGAAAGATCCAGGGACGGTCGAGCCTGGCTTACCGAATTAAGGGAACCAGCACATTTATATCGGCCGGGTTAAAAGATCAGCATGATACCACCGAAATGCATGTCGATGTGAGCATTGTTGACAACGACATCCTCGATACCGAAGCGTTTTGCCGGTGGCGCCCCGACCTCGCAGGATCGGAGTTTATCCTCGAAGACGGTAAATACCATTGCGGATACGCGGTAGAGAAAATGTCGAAATCACTTTACAATGTAGTTAATCCCGACTACCTGATCGAAAAATACGGCGCCGACACCTTCCGTCTTTATGAAATGTTCCTTGGGCCGCTTGAGCAATCGAAGCCCTGGGATACCAACGGCATCGAAGGGGTGTTCCGGTTCATCCGCAAATTCTGGCGTCTGTACCACGACGACCAGAATAATTTCAGGGTCACCGGCGAACCTGCGGAGGCCGCCGAACTGCGGGTGCTGCATAAAACCATCAAAAAGATCCAGGAAGATATCGAACGGCTCTCGTTCAACACCGCTGTAAGCAGTTTCATGATCTGCGTGAACGAACTCACCGATCTGAAATGTCACAAACGGTCAATCCTCAGTGACCTGGTGGTACTGATGGCATCCTACGCCCCCCATATTGCCGAAGAACTCTGGAATTTACTCGGGCATACCGGAAGTGTTTCCGTGGCCGTTTTTCCACAATTCAACCCGGAATATCTGGTTGAAAACACCTTTGAATACCCGGTTTCATTCAACGGAAAAACCCGTTTTAAAATGGAATTGCCCACCAACCTGACCATTCCCGAAATTGAAAAAGCAGCGCTGGAAGCCAAAGATTCTGAAAAATGGCTGCTGGGTAAACCGCCGCGCAAGGTCATCATTGTGCCGGGGAAGATTATCAATATCGTGATTTGATTTGCATCAACCCTGGTTTCTCCGGTTAAGATCAGATGATTGAAAAAGCCCGTTGAATCATTTTTTTGCCACATTGCCACAATCATCACGTTATTGTTCCTATCATTGGACCCCATCTCCCTTCTAATTTCATATTGCGATAGATCAACATTATAAGTTGGCAAACAAGTTTAAAAAACACACCTCCTGGGCTGGTTTAATCGGGCTTGTCCGGTTTGATAATAAGAACCAAAAATAAGCTTGGTTTTCATGGTAAAGTATTAGTTTAAATCACAGCCCCGAATGGGGCGTAATATATTAACGATGGGTGGAGCCCATCGCAGAGAGCCTTGCCGCCTTTGTCAAGCCCTGTAAGGGTGCAATCGATTACGCCCTTACAGGGCTTAATGAGATCGATGACCAAACGCACAGGGCTTCACCCTGTGTTAATAGATTCCGCCCTTTCAGGGCTACCTTTAATTTGGAATAAGAAACTTAGAGTTGGCGTGGGTTTAACTTGACCCAAAGGGATAAGCAGCTTTTTGTATTTCAATCGTAACATGATTAATGCCGTATTATTTAATTTGTTTCTATTATAACAGAAACGTTGGTATATTTGCACAAACATTTCTATCATGAAAGAAATACCCGGACAATTTTCTAACTTTATAACGCGCCCGCTTTACATTGATAAAACAGAACCTTATATTGATACTCCTGTAATTAAGGTGCTTACTGGGCAGCGGCGCGTGGGGAAAAGTTATCTGCTTTTTCAATTAATGAACATCATTCGGAAAATGAATCCGGATGCTCAGTTGTTATATATAAACATGGAACTACGGGAATTCAGCCATCTGAAGGACGATGTCCTGTTGTATGCATTTATAAAAGAGCGTACCCTGTCAACAAAACGAACTTATTTGTTCATCGATGAAATTCAGGAAATACTGCATTTTGAGAAAGCAATACGCAGTTTATTTGCTGAAGGCAGGTATGATATTTATTGCACAGGCAGTAATTCACATTTGATGTCGGGTGAGTTAGCCACATATCTGAGTGGGCGTTATATTGAAATACCTGTTTATGGCCTTACATATCCTGAGTTCATTATGTTTCACCACCTGGAAAACAACACCGAAACACTGGAAAAGTACATCAAATGGGGCGGATTGCCGGCAATAGCTCAGTTTCCTGCCAATGATACCATGATTTATCAGTTTATTGAAAGTGTAAAAGACTCCATTCTCCTGAAAGATATCGTGCAGCGATACAATGTGCGCAACGCATCATTCCTTAAAAACCTGCTTTTTTTTCTGGCTGATAACATCGGAAGTCTTGTATCGTCAAAGCGAATCAGCGATTATCTTAAATCTCAGCAAATTCAGGTAAATGTTCAAACAGTTTTGGATTACCTGGGTTTTATCGACAGTTCATTCATGGTGCAGAAGGTCAGGCGGTTTGACATTGGTGGAAGAAAAATATTCGAGGTGGGAGAAAAATATTATTTTGAAGATCTCGGAATACGGCACGTTCTAACTCCCTTCAACAGGAAAGATCTGGGTAAAGTAATCGAAAATCTGGTATATCATCATCTCAGGGCATATGGATATCAGCTATATATCGGGAAATCAGGTGCAAATGAAATTGATTTTGTCGCTCAGAAGCAAGATTTGACACTGTATTTTCAAGTGGCATTGCAATTGACAGACCAGGAAACCATGAACCGTGAATATGGCAATCTTCTGGATATAAAAGACAACTTTCCCAAATATCTTATTACGCTTGATGATATCGGTTCTGCCGACTATAAAGGAATCGGGCACCTTCATATCAGGAACTTTTTAACCCGTGTATGGTAACTAACCCTCAAATTGTCGATATCCCCTGGATTTATAAAACAAGGGGTAAATAATTACAAATATTTTAATTAATTTGGCACCCGTAACTTTCGGGAACCTGTATTGCCAGGAGTGGCCGTGCTTGCTTCTGAGGCGCTGATCTCCGGGGTTATTTTTCCCTGTTTGTAAAAAGAAAAATATGAGATCCCCGTCGCTGATCCTGTTCGTCGCCCTGTATTTTCTTTGTCTCCGTTTACAGGCGCAAACCCCGGAAATTGAAAAACTGGTCAAAACCATCAGCGAAACAACCGGAAAAGAACGGATGGAAGCCTGTACCGACCTGAGTTTCCGGTATTACAGCATCGATCCGGGAAAGGGGGTCGAATACGGACAACTGGCGCTCCGCCTGGCCGACTCACTGAAACTTTCCGGGGCAAAAGGCAAGATCTGCAACAATCTCGGGGCAAATTATTTAGCCCAATCCAACCATTCCGCTGCACGAAGCTCTTTCCGGCAGGCGTTGCAATATGCCCGCGAAGCCGGAGATTCACTGGAGATGGCCTC
>JBAXFM010000341.1:0-5208 GCA_037139855.1 Bacteroidota bacterium | reverse complement strand
GTAAAACAGGCCTGCCAGTGCAAAGACTAAAATGTACAAAACAGCAAGGGCGAGCGGTATGCAGATGATGAGTTGAAGTATATTGATTATCTGGTACATCGTTAAACTCATTGTTCAGGGTTTTTAGGTTCAGTGAATCTCAGAAAACCGGTTGCGTATGGATTTCTTTTGAAAACAAATGCTTTAAATGCCAGGTTACCGCTTTATGATAAGCCTGAAAATGACCCGGATACCCCTTTAAAAGTAAAACCAGGGCATTTTTCGGAATGGAAATGAATAACTGATAAATCAATGCAATAACAAACTTAACTCCACTTACATTTCTCCTCAAAAACAACAAACGTGAGCGATTCATATAATAGACCTTCAGTGAACTGACTTTCCCAGTTGAGATCGATTCTTTGTGAAATACTGTCGAGTTATGCACATACCACAACTGATATCCGGCCTTTCTGATCCGTGTGGCCCAGTCGTGCTCCTCATAATACAAAAAGTAGCATTCTGCCATCAACCCGATCTTTTTAATCACTTCCATCGGGATCATCATGGCAGCACCATGAACCAAAGCAGTTTGAGCGTCCTGGTCAAACTGCCCAAGATCTTTTTCACCGAATCCCAGACCCCTGTTTCGGATCGTGTATGGGTTAAACTCGGAGATGCCTGCAAATTGAATTGTATCAGGGGTGTGAAAGAACTTTATTTTCGGGCTCACAGCGCCTATGGCCGGATTGGATTCGAATTTTGCCACGAGAGGTTCAAGAAAGCCCGGATCAACTTCCGTGTCGTTATTCAATAAAATGATATATTTGCCCTTGGCGATTCTGACTCCAAGGTTGTTTCCTCCTGCAAAACCAAGATTTTCCTTGCTTTGAATGAAAACAACTTCCGGGTATAATTCTTTAATGCATGCGGGGTCGTCTTTTGGCGAGGCATTATCGATCACGATGATCTCGATGTTCGGATAGGATATTTTCCGCAGGGAGGCCAGAAGCTGGCAGGTGACCTCCGGATGATCAAAATTGATGGTGATGATAGATACAAGCGGAGGATTCATAGGCTCAGGTATTTGTTGTTAACGAATAATCAGCCATCACAATGTACAAATATAATAAATTTAAAATGCAAACGTCTGAAAATATATTTTAACTCTCGTTTATGGAGTGTATTCATACTATTCTTGAACAGCAAACTGAGCTGAACCCTAACCTGCCAGCCATTAAATTCGGACAAATCGTTTTTACTTACACGGAATTCAATAGTTTGGTGAATCAGTTTTCCCATTTCCTTACAGGGATTGGAGTGCATCGTGATGTTTGTGTAGGACTGGCCATGGAGCGGTCTTTTGAAATGGTCATTGCCATTTTTGCCATATTAAAAGCAGGTGGAGCCTATGTACCGGTTGATCCGGAGTACCCGGATGAACGTATCCGGTTTATTTTCGGGGATGCCTCTGTTGATATTCTGATCACCCAGGATAAGTTTGCTGATAAGTTTAAGAAATTTCCTCAACAAACTGTAAAACCTGACCTTTCTGCCTGGTCTTTTAGGGATTTTCCCGCCACAAACCCTGTTGTTCAGGTAAAACCTCATGACCTGGCCTATATCCTTTTTACATCCGGCTCAACCGGCAAACCCAAGGGCGTGATGGTTGAACATCATTCGGTGGTAAATCTGATAACCTGTATTCAGCGATTATATCCAATCGGTACCGGGGATAATGTTCTACTTAAATCACCTTATACTTTTGATGGTTCGGTATGGGAACTTTATGGCTGGTTTATTCCCGGGGCATGCTTATACGTTGCTGCTCCCGGTATCGAAAAAGATCCTGCATTGCTTCTAAAGGTATTGATATCAAATGAGATAAGTTTTACATTTTTTGTTTCTTCCATGCTCTCGGCATTTCTCGAATATATTGAATTATCAGGGAATCAGGTCGCTGCACATAAGCTGAAATGGGTGTCCGTAGGAGGGGAGGTGGTAAGCCCTTCGTTAGTCCGTCGTTTTTACAGGGAATTCGGATCATCCGGCGTTGGATTGTTTAATGTTTATGGTCCTACAGAAACCACAGTATATGGCACCACTTTCCTTTGTCTGAATGAAGACCGGGAGAAAATCCCTGTAGGCATGGCAGTGGATCATGATTTTGTTTATGTACTTGATGAATCAATGAACCCGGTTGCCCCCATGGAAGAAGGAGAGATTTTTATCGGCGGAGAGGGCGTGGCGCGTGGATACCTGAACCGCCCGGAACTTGATGCCGTGAAATTCATACAGAATCCGTTTCGCCAAGGCGAAAAAATTTATGCCACCGGCGATATAGGACGGTTTTTACCGGATGGGAACCTTGATTTTATTGGCCGGCGTGATTTCCAGATTAAAATGCGGGGATTAAGAATCGAACTCGGGGAAATTGAAAATTCCCTGGTGGCTGTACCGGGAATTCGCGAGGCAGCAGTGATATTTACCAGAGACAATCTTGGTGATGACAGCCTCATTGCTTTCCTGGTTCCTCAACCTGATTCAGGGTTCGTTGTCAGGGAAGATTTTATGCTGGCTCAACTGGCAGACAAAGAACGGATAAGCAAAGCGCTTCAGAAGTCGCTGCCTGATTTTATGATCCCATCAGAAATGGTGATATGCCGGTTATTTCCGGTCACTGAAAATGGAAAACTTGACCGGAAGGAATTGAAGTTACCAAAAGCCAGTGAAAACACAACACCGGAGAATTTCGTATTGCCTTCAACCGATGAGGAAGTCTGGTTGGCAGAGGTTTGGCGTGAGGTATTATCTGCGGATAAGATCAGTATCCATGATAATTTCTTCAGATCAGGAGGCCATTCGCTCAAAGCAGCGCGCATTGCGGCACGGATTACAGGAAAATTCGGAATGGAGATGCCAATCAAAACCATCTTTGAGAATCCAACCATATTTAAACTGGCCGAAGTCATTCACAATCGTGCTCTATCAGGAATCAGCATTCAACCTCGGATAAAAACGGTAGATCGACATCAAAACGGCTTTCCGCTGAATGCAAATCAACTGGAAATGTGGTTTCTCCACAAGATGGATGTTACCCGAACCCAGCATAATATTTTGTTCAGACTTGATATTAAAGGAAGTCCGGATACCAGAATATTTGAGGCTGCCGTGAACGCTTTAATTGATGCGAATGAGAGCCTTCGCACCAGGATCATGGTTCGTGATGGAGTCCCGTTGCAGTTTTTATGTTCACCATATGAAATAAACATACCGGTAACCGATTTAATCAAATTTGATCAAAGCGTTACAGCGCAGCGCCTCGTTACGGCCGGAAAAACTATTGGATCACAAGTTTTTAACCTTGAATCGGGCCGTCTTTTCAGTCTTGATTGGTTTGTGGTTTCTGAACAGGATCATGTGGTCTTTTTCTGTATCCATCATATCATTTTTGACGGATGGTCGATGTTCAATTTTTTCAATGGTTTAAAATTGGCTTACCTAAACCTATACAATGGATTACAGGTTACAGAGCCAAAGAATGAAATTCAAAACATTGATTTTGCCGTTTATGAGCAGATAATCCTACAGGAGGAAAGATTAAGTCATCAGCTTGATTATTGGAAATCTGTTTTTTATGACCTTCCACCAAAACTTATTTTACATTGCCGTAAAACATTTATTTTAAACAACGTGGCAATGACCGGTCAAAGGATCTGGTGGAAAATTCCGGCAACCGACTTCTCAGCACTCAAATCGTTTACCGAATCACATGATTGCAGCTTATTCGCAGTGTTATTGTCTGTTTATAAATTGATGCTTTGCAACTTTTCCGGGAATTTCGATATTGTTGTGGGAACACCCTATGCCAACCGGAACCGGCAGGAAACCGAGTCTTTGATCGGATACTTTACGAACATGATGGCCTTACGAACCCGGATTTCAAAAGCGGAAACATTTTCCGCTCTGTTAAAAAGAGTTCAAATGACAAGTCTGGATGCGTTTGCCAACGCTGAGCTTCCATTCGGACGGCTGGTGCGTTCTTTGGGATTGATTACTTCCCCTGGCAATTATCCGCTGTTTCAGACCGTGTTTGTTATGCAGAACTGGGCCATGCCTGATATGGAATTTGCCGGATTAACCTTGACTCAGAAGGAGCTGGGCAGTGGAGGAGTGAAGGCTGAACTCATGATGAATGCAGAGGAAACAGGGCAGGAACTTGAATGCTGGCTTGAATATGATGTGTCGCTGTATGATGAATCATCCGTTAATGAAATGGTTACCTATATCAATGAAACAATCCGTTCAATTGTTGATAACCCTGATATCCGGATAGAAAACCTGCTCCCTGACGACAAACCAATGTGCTCCACGGGAAGTAACTCGCCAGTCTGTTTACTGATTGGTGAAACAAGGCTGTTGATTGAGTGCGGAGAGTTATTGCTGAAGGATGGATTTTTATTGACAGGGTTAATATCCCCTGATCCTGTATGTATCGCCTGGGGAAAAACAAAAGGAATAGGGTTGATTACCGATTACTCAGAGATTCAGACCATAGATTGGAATCTGCACCCCTTTGATTATCTCTTGAGCATTGTCAACAGTAAAATTCTGAAAAATGATATGCTGGGCAGGGCAGCCAGATACTGCATCAATTACCATGATTCGCTCTTACCGTTGTATGCCGGGGTTCATGCAACATCCTGGGCCTTGATGAATGGAGAAAAAATGCATGGGATCAGCTGGCACAGGATGACCGCAGATACGGATGCCGGTGGGGTCATAGCCTCCTCCCGGGTGGCAATAGCGGAAGATGATACCGCATATACCTTGAATGTAAGATGTTTCGAAGCCGCCATTCAATCTTTTAAACAGGTGATTGTTATCATACGAAGCGATGTGGAACTTCCCGTCATTTCAGTGAAACCAGTTTCATATTATGGATTATTCCAAAAACCATTTGCTTCTGCCATTCTTGATTTTCGGATGAAATCGCAAGCGCTCAACAACATGATCAGGGCGTTGCATTTTGGAGAAAACATCAATAATACGCTGGCATCGCCAAAGCTGCTTACTGCAAACGGCGCTTTTCTCGTTCAGCGTGCATCGGTTTCTGTATCCCCGACAGGTGAAAAACCAGGAACCATTCTGAAACTTTCAGCACAGGGGGTTAGTATTGCCACAGCAGATGGTATATTGAAGATTACCGATCTCATGACACTTTCAGGT
>JBAXFM010000340.1:0-5218 GCA_037139855.1 Bacteroidota bacterium | reverse complement strand
GTTGGTCATAACCGGCCAACCCTACTTTAAAGTTTTACCGGACAACAGTGATAAAATTTATAAGAGTCTGAAAGGTTGTTTTTATTCAGACCTTCAACAAAGTTCGGAACGGGTTGATTATAGCCAGGGAGTCAAAGTAGAGGGAGACGCGATCACTATGCTTAATCTTCGTATTGGAGTAGAAGGTAAACATTGGGGCGTGTACCTCTATGGAAACAATTTATTGAATGAACGCGGAGCAACATATCCCAGCACCGCATTAACTTATGATACCAGACTTCGACCCAGAACACTTGGGATAAATTTAAAATTCAGTTATTAACAATTAACAAACTCCTATTATGGCAAAAGATGCAGCAAATCCAACGGTGATACACCTTGGAAAAAAATCAAGAAAACAGATCAAGCAGTATAAAAAGGGCTATGGGAACATGTTCATGGAAGTTCAGCATTTGGTGACTAATTTAAAAGCCAAGGCTGGCCCAAATACAGATATTGTTCCTACCGTAGTCGTTCACCAGAAGAAAAGGAAAAAGGGACTTTTTTCCTGATATCAAAGTTTTATTGGTTTCTAACTCTTTTAAAAAGTATTATAATGGCAACAACAGAACAGCAAGTGACAGGAGTTCCCCAAATGGGTGCGGAATCCCAGCAATTATTATCCAAAATGATGGTTCACCCGCCTTTAATCCATGTCGGTAAACTCAAAAATAAAAAATCCAAACGGCTGAAGAAAGGAAAGCTATTGCCTTCTGACGTACAAAATCACGTACAACAATTGCCAGCCGATCTACAGGGCGATAAACAGCATGTAATCATCAGTTATGAAGCAAAACCGAGAAAGGATAAAAAGAAGAAGAATAAGATTAAATTCATGGGTATAAAAATCGACCGTAAAAAACTTAAAGGTCGCATGAAAAAAAACGGACTACGGTCTAGTTTTTTATAATCTGATTATCCTGTCTTAAGTTCGGACTTTACTCCCTACGGCTATTTATCATTGCTTTTTGTATCCATGCAAAAGGGTGGAATTGCTATAAAGCAATAGCTTGAAATATGATTTATGATAAAAAAGAAATACAGAACCACTCCCCTTTTTGAACCTGGTGAACGCCCTCCATTGGAAATAAAACCAGCTGCTAAACCAACTAAATTCAGAACTTTACAAATAGCAAGGGAATTTTTTAAAACGTTGTGGCGAACCCGTTTTGGAAGAGCAGATGAGTATGCCAAAGGTGCAGCCTGGCGTGTTTTTTTTGAGACATTGGGCGGTTTGTGGGTTAAAGTTGGACAGTTGCTTGCAATGCGAACTGACCTGTATGATATAGGTTTCACCAGGGAGTTGTCAAAACTTCATTACCGGATGAGTTGCTTCCCCTATTCAGATGTGATCAGGATACTGGAAGAAAACCTTGGGAAAAATATCAGTCTTGTCTTTTCAGAATTTGAGGAGACCCCTATCGCTGCCGCTTCAATAGCCCAGGTGCATAAAGCAAAGTTGTTGCATAATGGAAAGATTGTTGCCGTGAAAATTCAACGTCCCTATGCCCAGGAATTTTTTAAATTGGATATGAAGATAATACGGACGCTTTTCAATTTCTTCAAAAGATTTGAAGCCTTTTCGCATGTATTGCTCGATGATATGTTCTGGGAACTTGAAAGCATGCTCACTGAAGAAATCGATTTCAGGTATGAGGCGATCAATCTTAAAGAGGCAAAAAAGCGATTTAAAAAATACGGTATCTATGTACCTGTTGTGTATAAAAAATTCTCTACGGACAAGGTGGTTGTAATGGAATATGTTGAAGGTGTGACCATGAGTGAATATATTGCCGCAAAGAGGCAGGATCCCGCCCGTTTAGATTCATGGTTGAAGAGAAATAAAATCAAACCCAAAAAAGTAGGTAGTTTTCTGCTGCGGAATGTATGGCGTCAAGTCTTGGAAGACAACTATTTTCATGGTGATTTACAACCGGGGAATATCATGCTTCTGGCAAAAAACCGGATTGCACTGATTGACCTGGGAACGGTTGGAACAACAGATGAAGAAACGCTGTCCCATTACAGACAGGAATTGGTTGCTATCGGAAAGAAACATTATTTAAAAGCAGCCGATTTTACGATCATCACCTCTCCTGATATTCCGCTTGAAAACCATAGCAAGATCAGACAAAGCATAGTCAGAGGCCTCAGGGGTGCATTGATGAAAGCTTCCCTGACAGATGTAGATATAGAACACAAGACCACTGTTCATAATGCAAGTAATGAAATGACCAAGGAACTGGCCAAGTACAAGGTTGCACCCAACTGGAGCCTTTTGAGATTGATAAGAACTTTCCTCACAATTGATCCCAGCGTGGTTAATCTGAATCCAACGATTGATTTAGGCAGGGAATGGACGAAATATTACAAAGACGCAAGGTGGCGTATGCTTAAACAGCGGGTGGTCTCTCTTATCGAAATGCCTGCCCAGATTGCCGATTCTTTTTCGATGTTCATGAAGAATCAGCGCAAACAAATTGTGGAATTCAAGGCCAGGGTAAGTAAAGGGATTCTGATAGCCTCTTATTCTCTGAGTCTGCTTAAATGGTTGTTTACAGCAGCAATATTCCTTTTTATCTGGGCCTTCCTGTATCAACACTTTTATATTGTTGATTCTTTTCATAAAAATGGTGGTAATGTGTATACTCATCTGGTTGAACTGTTACCTCATTTATCAAGAATAAATTGGTTGATATTAATCATTTTTTCAATACTATTTGTCAGGAAATTTGCCGGTTTAATCCGGCTTGTAAAGCAACCGGTAAAGGAAATGTAACTTACTGGAAATTATTAAGTAGTTGGACTCATTTTTCCGTTATTCTTCATCTCCTTTTGAAGAAGGACTGAATCAAGTCTTGTATGGGATAAAAAGCAACCTGCATTATTGTCTGATGATTGTGCCGTGTGCAGCCAGATCTGCCCCGGACGCGACCGTCAGGGTGGCTCCGTCTTCAATCAGCATGGCGCCACATGACATCCCGGTATCGCGTACAACAGGCATCCTGCCGGCGCTGGAAGGGATTTTCACACTTTCATTGGCAGGAACACCGGCCGGAGTCCAGTTTTCACTCACATTCCAATCGTCACTAACAGCGCCATTCCAGGTTTTGGTGTAAAATACACCCTGGGTCAGGGTGGCCTGCTTTAATACAATTTCATTGCCCGGATCAAAGGTAAAGGCAGTTGGCTGCTTTGCGAATACCCACGAAAATTCCTGGTAATTGTGGGTGTTCATAACCCTGATGAGGCTGTCGGTGTTATCCTGGAAGTGAATCTTCAGAATCACGGGCATTTGAAAAAACGGTGCATTCGACTGGGTTTGTCTGGCAAGAAACCTCACTTCCCAGTTGCCGCTTCCTAGGTTTTCGAAACAGGATTGATTGGCATATACCGGGTGGTTGGGCGCGAAGATCCATTGGTTGAAAAACCAGTCGTAATTGCCCCCGGCGATGGTGTTGACCTTGTTGTTAAAATCGGCGATGGTGGCTGAATGGAATCGCAAATTGGTGTCGTTTGCATAAGCCTGCATGGAGGCAAAAAACAGGGGGTCGCCCAGGGTATATCTCAGTAAATGCAGCACGCATGCTCCTTTTGCATAGGTAATGGCATAATTGAAGAGCTTATTGATATCAGGAGTGGTTGTTGCCCATGAAGGGTCAGAGATGGGCCATCCGGGGTTGCCGCCGAGGTAGCTCGCCGCATCATTGTTTATTTGAGACTTGTAGGCGGAATAGCCACTGGATCTTTCCCACCAGAAATTTTCTGTCCATGTTGCAAATCCTTCATTCAGCCAGATATCCGCCCAGGTGTCGCAGGTGATCATGTCGCCGAACCACTGATGGGCATATTCATGGGCAAGCAGCGATTGACCCCAGCAATTGGGACAGAGACTCGTCAGGGTTTGATTTTCCATGCCACCCCAGGCAAAGTCGGTATTCAGCGTGGCAAACCCGTTTTTCTGAAAGGGGTGTTCGCAAAAATGTTGTGAGTACCAGTCTGTCATTGTCCTGATCACTGCTTTTGCCCCGTCAACTCCAGCCTCGCCGGTGTTGTAATAAAACCGCATGGGCACACTGTCAGCAGGATTCGAAAGCTTATGCCAGTAAACAATGTCGAGATTGTAGTTGATTTTGGAGGTCATCACCACCAGGTAGGTAGCCACATTGTGGATGCTTGCCCAATGATAGGTGACCGTGTCGGCAGAGAATACCGAGTCCATCAGTTTACCGTTTGAGGCAAATTTAACGGTTGCCGGAACTTTGGCCGTAAGGTCGAGCAATGCCTTGTCGGATGGTTTATCCCAGCAGGGAAACCATCTGCGGGCGCCTTCGGGTTCACAATCGGTAAAAAGCATACCGCCAGAAGCATACAAGGCTCCATCTTCCACATTCTGATGCCGGTAGTAAATTTTCACTTCGGCAATTTCACCCGGGAGATAGGTACGGTTGAGGGTGATGGTAAGAAAATCGTTCTCATGGGTAAACGAAACGCCCGCCATTCGCACGGAGTCGATGATCAGGGATGAATTGACGGCATTCAGTTTCAGGACAGACAAAGCAGAGTCAACCCTGAACCGGATCAAATTGGATGCATTGAAGTTTTTTGGAAAAGGAGAGAAGTAACATTGATACAGGTTAAGGTTCAGGGTGTATTTAAGCACATCGAACGTGTGGGGAACGCTGTATGCTGAATTGTCGTTGAGCAACGGAATTATTCCGGCAGAAGTCTTTTTCAGGTGGCAGTAGTGTGAACCGTGTAATTCAAGACGATCCTGTCCCCTGGAGAGACTGGTACTGAGAATAATAACCAGGATAATCAGATATCTTTTCATGTCCACAGAATTAAAACCGATGTTTCTACAAAATTAAGGAATAAATAAATTTTCAGTTTCAGAAAAAAAATGTTACTTTTGCACCCCCTGAAAGGTACACTGTACCTTTAATTGCCCGGATGGCGGAATTGGTAGACGCGCTAGTTTCAGGGACTAGTATCCGTACGGATGTGCAGGTTCGAGTCCTGTTCCGGGCACAAACAACATGAGTAAAAACGCTGTAAATTAAACATTTACGGCGTTTTTTCATTTTAAAAGGAAAGGTACAGGGCAAGGTCCGTGAGCATTTTTCGGATCAAGAGGAATTTCTGGGGGGAGCGTTTGTGGGATTAAAATAATACTGAT
>JBAXFM010000339.1:0-5220 GCA_037139855.1 Bacteroidota bacterium | reverse complement strand
CCCTGATGCAGGAGTTCGGGTGGAGTTCGCTCACAAAGGATCCGAGTGTTTCGGTGCTGTTTGTCGACAACGACCAGGACAGCCTCGGTCTGAAGATCAAAAATGGGTTCAAGGGTTCCGAATCTTTTGCGGTGGTTGACAGTTTGAACCATCAGCCCCTTACGGCAGAAGTGGCAAAGAACGCCGTAAAAAAAGGGGATTACCTCATTGCCATCGTGGTACCTGAAAATGCCACCAAAACCATGCGGGCCAATGTTCGGCTGTCAGTTGCTAAAACCCTGGCAGGCTTTGGGATGGGAAACCCCATGCTGGTTAACGGGATCACGTTCAAAGATTCGGTGGATGTGGTCATTTACTTCGATCCGACGGTTAAAAAAACATTTAAGAATGCGTTGATGAGTTCTGTTCGGGAGAATTATTACAAGTTCCAGACTGATTGGGTTTTCAAAACCTTTAACCAGGAGATCACCCTGCAGATGCCTATGTACAACCCTCCCAAGGAGGCTTTCAAAGAAGTGCTGAAGTTCAAGGAGGTGTTTCCCTCCTTCCGCAAAGTTGAATTAATTCCCAACGCCACCCAGCACAATGTGCCGGCCTGGACCATCTTTGCCATGTTTTTCATCGTGATCCCGCTTACGCAAAGCCTGATCCAGGAACGTGAAGGTGGAAGCCTGTTCCGGCTGCTCACCATGCCGGTTCCCTATATGACCCTGCTGATGGGAAAAGTAGGCGTGTATCTGCTGGTCTGTATGGCTCAGACAATCGCCATGCTTCTCGCCGGGATACTGCTGCTCCCTTTGTTCGGACTCCCCATGCTGGTTTTAGGCAATGATTACCTGGGCCTGTTTGTGATGACGCTCATGGTCGCCATGGCCTCTGTGGGTTATGGACTGATGATCGGCACCATCGCCAAAACACATCAGCAGGCAGCAGCATTCGGCTCCATTTCGGTGATTATCCTGGCTGCGATGGGCGGATTATGGGTTCCGATCTACCTGATGCCACCATTCATGCGGTCGGTTTCTCTGGTAAGTCCGCTGAATTGGGCCATCACCGGATATTACAGTATTTTCCTCCGCGGAGGGGGTTTGATGCAGATTGCCCCACAGGCGGTCAAATTGTTGTTGTTTTTTTTAACGACTGTTTCGATCACCGGGATCTACCACAAATTTAAAAGCCCGTTGAACCACTGAGAGCCATGGACCTGATTGATAAAAAAGAAATAATCGTAAGATTTTCAGAAGTTGATTCCATGCGCATTGTATGGCATGGCAATTATCTCAAATACTTTGAAGATGGCAGGGAATCCTTCGGGCTGAAATATAACCTGGGTTATCTGGATGTGTACAAACACCATGTGATGATTCCCCTGGTGAAAATCAGCTGTGACTACAAGCGGCCGCTGGAATATGGCGATACAGCCATTGTGGAAACCCGGTTTGTGCCCACCGAAGCAGCCAAAATTGTGTTTGAATATACCATTTACCGGAAAAAAGACAACGAAGTGTCGGCCACCGGTTCCTCCACACAGGTTTTTCTCACCCCGCAAGGGGAACTATTACTTACTGCCCCCGATTTTTTTACCGGATGGAAAAAAAATTGGGGCGTTTAATTGTTGATGGCATGAAACCAGTTTACGTTCTGAACGACAACATCATCACCTCCCTGGGGTTAACGACCGCCGAAAATATCATGGCAATTGAAACAGGGACCATCGGCATCCACACCGTCGATGATCCTTTGCTCTACCCGCACCCGGTGCAGCTTTCGCTGGTGGATACCGGCCGGTTGAATGCCAAATTCTCGGAAGTTCTGGCTTTAAACCAGAAAAACACCCCTGCCGGCTCCTTTACCCGCCTGGAGAAGATGCTGATCATTTCCATCCATGATGCATTGACGAACAGTGCGGTGGTCCTTGAAAATCCCCGTACCATGCTGGTGATCTCCACCACCAAAGGCAACATCGACCTGCTAGAAAACCGGTACAAGGCCATCTTCAGCCACAAGCGGCTCTACCTGTGGGAACTGGGCCGGATTATCCAGCAGTTTTTCGGGTTTGTCAATCCCCCGCTCATCATTTCCAATGCCTGTATTTCGGGGATCGTCGCCCTCATGGCGGCCACCCGGTTCCTGCAATCGGGGGCCTACGATCATGCCGTGGTCACCGGTGGTGATATCTCCTCCGAATTCGTCATCTCGGGGTTCCAGTCCTTCCAGGCCATCAGTCCCGAACCATGTAAACCTTTCGACCTCCACCGTACGGGTCTTTCGCTCGGCGAAGGCTGCGGGACCATGGTAATTTCCACCATTCCCGGCCACGAGGGAGGTCCGGCCATCCGGGTGGCAGGCGCTGCCACCAGCAATGATGCCAACCACATTTCTGGCCCGTCGCGCACCGGCGAAGAGCTCAGCTGGGCCATCTGCCAGGCGATGAAACAAGCCATGCTCTCCCACAGGGAGATCAGCTACATTTCGGCACACGGCACAGCCACCCCGTTCAATGATGAAATGGAATCGAAAGCCATCGGGCTCAGCGGACTGGAAAACGTGCCGGTGAATAGTTTCAAAGGATACTGGGGACACACCCTGGGCGCTGCCGGACTGGTTGAATCAGTGGCAGCCATTTCCTCGCTCAGGGATAACGTGCTGTACCGGTCAGCCGGGTTTAAAACCCCGGGGGTACCTGTACCGATCAACGTGATCACAGCCAACCAGCCGGCAACGTTAACTTCATGTCTTAAAACCGCATCCGGCTTTGGCGGATGCAATGCAGCCATCTTATATCAGAAAGACTAAAATGGACCGAATCATCACTGCTTACAGCCATCTTCACAACAACAAGGTGATCGTAAATGACCGTATCATCTTTTATCAGGAAAATATTATTAAATTTGCAGACTTTGTAAAAACTGTTTTCAAGCAGGAGCAAATTGTTTATCCAAGATTTTATAAGATGGATGCCATCAGTAAACTTGGATTTCTTGCAACTGAACTGGTTTTAAAGGTAAAAAAGACAGAAGGATACCGGCCTGAAGCGGTGGGTGTGGTGTTGTCAAACTCAAGTTCGAGCCTTGACACCGACATTGCCCACAACGAAACGATCAAAGACCGGTCGGCCTATTTTCCAAGTCCGTCTGTCTTTGTATATACCCTGCCCAACATTGTTATCGGCGAGGTGTGTATCAAAAATAACATCAAAGGGGAGAATGCCTTTTTGATTTCTGAAACGTTCAACGGCAAAATGCTGTTTGATTACGTGGAGGAATTATTTACCAGCGAACGGGTGGAAGCCTGTTTGTGCGGTTGGGTTGAAGTGATGGGCAATAATTTCAACGCCATGGTGGCGCTGGTAGAAAAGATTGACCAGGGTGTGAATGGCGAAGGTTCCAGCTTCAAACCCATCCTTTTTAATGTAGAGAATCTGAATTTAATAATGACACGTAACTGATCTGAGATTATGGATGAATTGATTTTAAAATTAAAGAAAGAAGTAATTGAACAATTAAACCTCGAAGAAACTTCTCCCGACGATATCAACCCTGATTCCCCTTTATTTGGCGAAGGATTGGGACTTGACTCTATTGATGCGCTCGAGTTGATTGTTTTGCTGGAGAAGAACTATGGCATCAAGATCGAAGATCCGAAGGATGGCAAGAAAATTTTCTTCTCTATCCGCACCATGGCCGAATATATCACGGAGCATAAAAAATAAACCCTGATGCCTCAGCGGATTTTCATTACCGGATACGGTATCATTTCCTGCATCGGCAATAATATTGAGGAGAATTTAGCCTCTCTGCTACAGTCAAAACCTGGAACGGGGAGAATTCGCCATATTGAGACCCTGCTCAGGGATGAGTTGCTGGTTGGTGAAGTAAGAAATACACAGGAAGAACTTTTTGCCATGGCGGGTGTAACACCTGCTGAAGGTTTATCGAGGAATTCCTTATTGGGTATGGTGGCTGCCCGCGAAGCTTTCCAGCACGGCAAAATGGATCAGCATCCGGAACTTAAAACCGGGTTGATCTCTGCCACCACCGTGGGGGGGATGGATCGTTGCGAATTGTACTACCAGGATTTTCTGACCAACGATTCCCGCAATGCGTACATCGATTCGTATGATTGCGCCGACAGCACCGAGAAAATTGCCCGGCTCCTTGGAATTCACGATTTTGTAACCACCATCAGCACTGCCTGTTCATCAGCTGCCAATGCCATCATGCTTGGCGCCCGGATGCTCCGGGCAGGACGGCTTGACCGGGTAATGGCCGGAGGATGCGAATCACTGACGAAATTTCATCTCAATGGCTTCAATGCCTTGAAAATTCTGGACAAAGATCCCTGCAAACCATTTGATCAGCAGCGTGCAGGTATCAACCTGGGTGAAGGGGCGGCATACCTGGTACTTGAATCGGAAGCGAGTTTGCTGAAAACCGGCAACATCCCGCTGTGTGAACTGGCAGGCTGGGGCAACGCCTGCGAGGCCTTTCACCAAACAGCTTCCTCACCGGATGGCATTGGCGCTTATCTGGCGATGAAAAAAGCGCTCGATATGAGCGGACTCAGTCCCCGTGAGATCGATTATGTAAATGCCCATGGTACCGGAACAGACAACAACGACCTTTCCGAAGGACGGGCCATTGAAAAACTTTTCGGCGACAGGATCCCGATGGTCAGTTCCACCAAGCCATTCACGGGGCATACCACGAGTGCTGCAGGTTCAACCGAAGCCATTTTATCGATCCTTTGCTTACAGCACCAAGTGATCTGGCCAAATCTGAACTTCACCGAACGCATCGCCGAACTCAGTTTCTCCCCTGTCGAAAAACTTATGACAGAAGTGGAAGTCAATGCCGTGATGTCAAATTCGTTTGGGTTTGGAGGGAATGATACGTCGTTGGTTTTTAAAAAGGGTGAGAAATACCCCCTCCCCAGCCCTCCGGGATTCTAAATGACCCCTCCCCGGCCTTCTTGGAGGGGAGGGAGAATGATTACCAGGTTCGAAATAGTTTGTTTCAAACTGTCATAAATGAGTAAAAACAAAATGAAACTCACATCAGCATATCAACACATCAGCACATTAGCACATTAGCACATTAGCATATCAGCACATGGCATACATTAACGGCATAGGCATCATTTCCCCTCAGCGAACGGCTGAATCTAAGGAGTTTCTGACAGAGGTGATGGAATATACATCAGATTATCTGCGTTGTATCG
>JBAXFM010000338.1:0-5260 GCA_037139855.1 Bacteroidota bacterium | reverse complement strand
CCTCGTGGCGAAATCGAATTAATGGTTTGCCCCGCAAGTGGATTTTTGGAGCGAGATCCTCGCTCCAAAAATCCACAAAAAAACGCCATAAATGAATGATATAACTGACAGCAACCAGCAAAGTGACTTACCGCAGGACCTGGCTGCCCCGCCAAACGAGCATTAGCACAGGCGGGTATTTCGCGCCTCGAACACTTAACTCACTTTAGCGCCTCCGAGCTCAAAAAACTGCATGGCATTGGCCCCAATGCATTAGCAAAACTGCACCAATCTCTGGCAGCCGCAGGTTTAACCTTCGCAATTACTGAAACGAAAAATAATTCAATCTGAACTTCCAGAAATATGGAGCACCACCCGTGTCAATTCACAACTTGCCAGACCTGCCCGCTACAGGCCAGCCAACTGAGACTCAGCCCAAAAGCCCGAACTCGCTCGGTCTGATCTTCTTCATCATGCTGATGGATATCATCGGTATAACTATCCTCTCGCCGGTCGCCCCCCAAATCATTATGCGCTACAGCAGTTCGGCATTAATGGTAACCATGGTGCCTGTCATCTATTCCATTGGTCAATTTGTAGCTACACCCCTCATCGGCAAACTTGGAGATAGGCTCGGACGCCGCCCTGTACTGCTAGTCAGCCTGATTGGACAGGCCCTGGGATATTTTGTTTTTGCCTGGGGCGGCTCGCTCTGGATCCTCTTTCTCGGCAGGTTGATCGGCGGTATCACGGGTGGTAACCTCTCCACCGCAGCCGCCTACATCGCTGATGTTTCCAAACCCAGTGAACGCTCCAAAAACTTTGCGATTATCTCCACTGCCTGGAGTCTCGGCCTCATCCTTGGGCCAGCTTTCGGAGGCTTGTTTGGCCAATTCAGTCTGGAAGCTCCGGCCTATGTCGCCGCCGGGATAACCTGTCTGACTGTCCTGTTAAGTATCTTTTATCTTCCAGAATCACTGCCTCAGGAAAAACGAGTCACCGCAGCGCTCACATTACGTGATTACAACCCAATTATTTCCATTCTGGAGATGGCACGTAAGCCTGGCCTGGGTGCCTTGTTGATCGTAAGCGCGTTGTTTAACTTTGCCTTTAATGGCATCAACAGCACCTCCGCTTTTTTCATAATCCAGAAATTTTCCGCCCAGACCTGGCAGGTCAGTCTTCTGATGATCACAGCCGGCATATTCATTACTTTCACAAACTTTTTACTGGTTCCACGCTGGGTTCCGCGCTTTGGCGAAAAAATTTCGGCAGTCGCCGGCCTGTTGGGATCTGCCCTGCTTAATATATCTTTGTTTTTTGCCCCCTTTCTTGGATCATTCTTTGTGTTGAATACGCTTGCCAGTGGCACGAGTGCCTTTATTTTCCCGGCTCTCACCTCCCTGACGGCCGAACGGGTCTCGCCGCATGAAATGGGTGAGTTGATGGGTGTCACCACTGCGGTCGGAAGTCTGATGAATATCATCGGACCGGTCGCCAGTGGTCTCGTCTACGACCATGTTATGCAAGGCTCCCCTTTTTGGATGGGTGGCCTCATCCTGATCTTCACAGCCTACATGCTCAACCGCACTGTCACCAGCCTCCACCACCATACCGTAGTTGTGGACGCCTGAATCTGGATCATCACAACCTGCGACTCCCACTGAATGACAATTATCGAAGTTCCACCACAAAAGTCTTCTAGCGGCTATCCTCATTCAGCACACTGACCAGCACCGCGCGCACCGCCGTGCGCCAGCGGTAAGTATCGCTCTGCTCGTCATAGCCGCGGCAGGTCAGCAGCGTGATCCACGGCAGGACCTCATGTTGATCCAGCAGCCGGGTATCCTCCGGGTTGACTGTGTCATCCACGCTGCGCACCGCGAAGACATAGCGCTGCCCCCAGGCATGGATCACCACCTCGTCGCCCCAGGCCAGGCCGCTCAGCCCGGCAAACGCTCCCGGCTGTCCATCCGCGCCAGTCACATGCCCGGTGATGACCGAGTTGCCATTCCAGGTCGGGAAAGCTGTGCCTTCCAGGTAACCCGCCTGATTCCCCAGCCAGGTTACATCCCAGCCGGTTTGTTGTGGCACGCCCACGACTGGCAGTAGCACGCCCAACTTGTGAATCTCCAGCCACATACCGCTCTGGTTGTACTCCATGCCCGCTGCTTGCACGGGTAAGCGGCTCACAACATATGGTGCAAAACCGGTCTTGGGCAGAGTCTTTCTGCCGGAAGATGCCGGGACAACCGAAAAGCTGACGAGTGAGTCTTTCAAGTGATTGTTCAGGAATTCCTGGTCCGTCGCATCCGCAATCGAAGTTGTACCGCAGATGAACAAGCGGTAACTTCCATTGGGCAGCTTCTGCCCGCCATTAATTTTCAGCGTCGCCTTGAAAGTTTCCGCATCGTAAGTGACAGAATCAACCTTCACCACGTGGTCATCCGGTTTCAGGCCGCCCACGCCCACCGGTCCGCAGGCCAGCGTGTCAAAGACCTGGTTCCGTCCGGCTTCCACCAGTAGGTAATTCTGCGGGTTCTGCACTGCATGCGGGTCCACCGTGCTGCTGTGCCACATGTTCTGATTGAACTGCACCAGTAGTTGGGTGGGTCCAAGCTTCAACTCGGTCCCATCCGCGGGCACTGTGCTGGAGGCCAGCACCAGCACGGTCGGGTAGGGACTGTTCGAGATCGCCTGGCATTCACCGTCCGCGGCCGCATAGGTGGCGTCACCGTTGTAGTGTGCCTTAAACGCATGTCCATTCGCAGACAGAGTCTGGATCGCACTCGGGTGCGCCTTGCCGCTGCTGTCCAATGTGACCGTTCCAGCGTTGAGCCCGCTGCCAGTGCACGAGGTGTTATCAAAGGTGGTAAAACGCAGTGTGCCGGTTGGTGTGCCCGCCGCATTGCCAGTCACTGTCGCCGAGGCATGCAGGCTGTCGCCGATCGCAGCGCTCAGGATCAGTTTGTGTTTTGCATCATGGATTTCACTGGTGATCGAGACGCTCGTGGTCGTAAATGTCTCATCCTCGCCCTTGGTCGTCCCGGCGCTGTTCACCGCCACCACGCGGTAGTGATAGGTGCTGTTCATTGCTAATTCCGTCAGTGTTGTGCTGACCGCTGTGTCGTTTGTGCCAGTCACCGTACCGGGTGTGGCTGTCAGTGTAGTGCCGTAACTGTCAGTCAGACCATACTCAAACGTTACACTCGTGTCATCGTTCCCGGCGTTGACCGTCCCGTTCAGCGTCGCTTCTGTGCTGGTAACATCTGTTGCCGCATCCGTCGTAGCGGTCGGTGCCACCTTACCGGTTGTAAATGTCTTATCCAGCCCATTGGTTGTCCCAGCGCTGTTCGTTGCCACCACGCGGTAGTGATAGGTACTGTTCAGCGCTAATCCCGTCAGTGCTGTGCTGACCGCTGTGTCGCTTGCTCCAGTCACTATACCGGGTGTGGCTGTCAGCGTAGTGCCATAACTGTCAGTCAGCCCGTACTCAAACGTCACGCACGCATCATCGTTCCCGGCATTGACCGTCCCGTTCAATGTTGCGCCGCTGCTGGTCACACCCGTTGCCGCATTCGTCGTGACCGTCGCGGTCGTGCTGTTGCTCAGGTGGTAGCTCAAGCTCTCTGCCCCCGCTGCTCCTGCACTAATCGTGTAGTTACCGGCTGTGGCATTCGCTGTCAGGCTCTGCGAGACTGCCCCACTTGCAATGCTCACCTTGTTAAAAACCGGGCTGCTGCTCGCGCCGCTGGCTGGTGCGGTAGACGTGATCACACCCCCATCCACTGGCTCACCCGCTGTTTGGGCTGCGATGCTCATGGTAAGCGCATCCGCGAAGGCCGTACCCACCGTTGTGCTCTGATCGTCACCGCCTGTCTTGCTCAGCGTGAACCCACCCGATTCAAACGCGCCAATATCGCAGCTCGCCCCGCGTGTCACCCCGCGTTGGTCAGTTGTCGGGCAGGCACTGCCCGCATCAATCGCCAGCGAACCCGGCAGCAGCGGAAAGACATTGGTAGCGCCACCGTACTTGCCCGGTGTTCCCAGCAGTGGGTCAGTACAGGGCGCGCCACCACATTGGGAAGTGTCCTGCACGATACTGTTGGCTATGTTAATATTGCCAGTATCAACAAAAATCCCGTCAAGCGTATTGCCCCATAGGATGTTATTGTTGATATTAGCGTTCCCAGTGTAGTTATATATACCGCCACCGCCATTCTCGGTTGCAGAATTGCCAATGATGGTCAGATTGGTCAGGGTTGGAGAACCATAAATGTACAGCCCACCACCGAAATTAACTGCCGAGTTATTATTAATCGTGAGATTAGTCAGGGTTGGACTGGAATTCTGTATAAATATTCCTCCGCCTCTATCGGCAGTGTTTTCGGAGAGGGTGCTGTTCAACATCGTCAGGGTTCCAGTATTGTAGATGGCGCCTCCCCAGACCTGTGCGGTATTTCCTGAAAGAATGCTGTTCTGCACTGTCAGATCCCCTGAATTATCAAGCGCGCCTCCAGAACCTGCCCCAACAGAGTTCCCGGAGAGTGTGCTGTTTTGCACCTTGAGAGTTCCATAATTTTCAATGGCGCCTCCCAAGTCCTGTGCGGTATTTCCTGAGAGAATACTGTCCTGCAGCGTCAGGTTTCCGCTTGCACTATTAGAAATGCCACCCCCTGCGCTGGTCCCAATGTTCTGAGTCAGTGTGCTATTCTTGATAGTCAGGGTTCCATCATTGGAAATACCGCCACCGACAATCCAACGGCCTTGTCTTATGGTCACATCCTGAATCACCACAGTTATGCCGGAATTGATAGTAAATGGCCGGACTGTATTCCCGCCCGAGATCGCAAGCACATCAGCGCCAGGACCATCCAGTGTCAGGCTCTTGTCCAGCGTAATCCCGGAAGCCAGCGTGATCGTCCGAGGCGTGGCGCTAGTAAAGACGCTCGCATCAAAGCTGATCGTGCCACCTGTGCACAAACCGATCAGCGCCTGCCGCAGCGACCCGGCTCCGCTGTCATTTACATTGGTTACAGTGATGGTATCCAGACATGGCGTGCTGAAAGTCGCATCTAACCCATTGCTCGTCCCTGCGCTGTTCACGCCTACTGCGCTGAAGTGATAGGTGGTATTGGGTGTCAAGCCTGTCAGCGCTTTACTGACCGAGGTATTACTCATCCCGGTCACCGGGCTCTGATTGGCCGTCACGCTTGCCCCGTAACCGCTAGTACACTTGGGCATAAATAGAAAAGAAGTTAGGCCTTGAGAGCCTTACCTT
>JBAXFM010000337.1:0-5269 GCA_037139855.1 Bacteroidota bacterium | reverse complement strand
ATAGGGAAGCAATAGGGAAGCAATAGGGAAGCAATAGGGAATGAACGGAGAACTTTCCTTTTTGGAAAGCGATTAGATTGTAATTCAATGATTTATGTCATGACGAATATACAATATTTCGGGCGGTTTCGACATGAAACTGAAAATATTTATGAAAACAGGTTGAGTGTCACATGTCTCCACATCACCCCCCCACCTGCGCCCTGATTCCATATTCGCCAAACAACCCGATCGCCCTTTCAAGTGATTTCAGGCCGGGTTCTTCCAGATTAGCAAAGCTATCCTCCTTCCCGAGTTTCGCGTATTTGTGCTGCGCGATGGCATGATAGGGCAAGAGGTGCACCTCCTCCATGCCTTTCCCGGGAAGTGAAGCAAGAAATTCAGCCGTTTGGCGGATGTTGTCTTCATAGTCATTCACGCCTCCCACCAGCGGAATGCGGATGATGATGTGCGCTCCTGCCTCAGCCAGCGCCTTAAGGTTGTGCAGAATCAGGTCGTTTTTCACGCCGGTCCATTGTTCATGCTGACCGGTATCCATCATCTTGAGGTCGTAGAGAAAAAGATCTGTGTGCCGGGCAACTTCCAGTAACGTTTCTGTTTTCACATGTCCTGCGGTATCAACCGCCCGGTGGATCCCTCTTTTGCCACAATCATCGAGCAGTTCGATCAAAATCTTTGCGTGAATCAGCGGTTCGCCACCCGAAAAGGTTACCCCTCCGCCCGACTGATCAAAAAAGATCCGCTCTTTTTCAATGACTTCCATTATTTCGGGAACTGACATCATTTTGCCCGACATCTCAATGGCTTTGGTGGGACAAACTTCGGCACATTTGCCACAAAGGGTGCAAATATCTGTGTCGGTGGCAATGCCATGCATCGTTAACGTGATGGCATCCTCAGGACAGACCCCCACACAAGTGCCACATTTGATGCATTTGGCCGGGGCATACATTTTTTCGGGTTTGGGCGAAATGCTTTCGGGGTTATGGCACCAGGCGCAATGGAGGTTGCAACCTTTGAAAAACACCACCACCCGGATGCCGGGTCCATCGTTGATGGCGTAGCGTTTAATATCAAAAATCAAAGTCTCAGCCATTAAAATGCATCATTCTCAGTTCTTTCTATCACTTCCTGCTGCAAATCGGCATTCATGTCGTTGAAATAATCGCTGTACCCTGCCATGCGCACCAGCAAATCCTTATAATCTTCTGGACAGGCCTGTGCCGCCAGCAGCGTGGCCGTGTCCACAATATTGAACTGGATGTGGTGACCGCCAAGGGTAAAATAGCTGCGGATCAGTTGCCCGAGCTTTTTGATGTCCTCCTCCTTGCGCATCAGGCTTGGCAGGAAACGTTGATTCAACAAAGTTCCCCCGGATTTTACATGGTCGAGTTTCGTCAGCGATTTTACCACCGCCGATGGTCCCCGGGTATCGGCCCCGTGTGAGGGAGAGGTGCCATCGGATATCGATTTTCCGGCCAGCCGGCCATTTGGCGTGGCGCCCATCACCTTGCCAAAGTAAACATGGCAGGTGGTTGAAAGCATGTTAAGATGATACTTTCCACCGGGTTTGATGTTTGGTTTTCCATCAATGGTTTCCACCAGGTCGTTGTAAACCCTTACTGCGATTTCATCAGCATAGTCGTCATCGTTCCCGAAGAATGGCGTCCTGTTCATGATCGTTTGACGCAACACCTCTTCCCCGGCAAAGTTGTTCAACACAGCGCTCAACACCCTGTCCATGCTAAACGACTTCTCCTCAAACACATGCTTTTTCAGCGCTGTCAGGCTGTCGGTAACCGTACCCAGTCCGCAGCACTGAATATAGCTGGTATTATAGCGCGGGCCGCCATCGTAATAATCTCTTCCGCGGGATATACAATCGTCGATCACCACCGAAAGAAACGGCGCCGGGGCATATTTGGCGAACATCCGGTCGATGTAGTTGCTCACCCTCATTTTCTGGTCCACCACAAAATGCAATTGCCTGAGAAATGCCTCATACAGGGCTCCAAAGGTTTCAAACCCCCGCGGATCGCCGGTTTCGATGCCGGCGACTTTACCGGTTACCGGGTCAATGCCATTGTTGAGGGTGATTTCCAGGATTTTCGGAACATTCAGATAGCCGGTGAGCAGGTAGGCTTCCTTGCCAAAGGCGCCTACCTCGATGCAGCCGCTGCAACCGCCTTCGCGGGCATCCTGTAGCGATTTGCCCTGACGAAGCAATTCCAGGATGTAAATATCGGGGTTGAACACTGAAGGATACCCGTGTCCCTGGCGGATCACCCTGGCAGCGGCATGAAGAAACTTATCGGGTGTTTTTGCGCTGATGTGCACCGAGTTACCAGGTTGAAGAATATGCAGTTCTTCAATCACCTCGAGCATGATGTACGAAACTTCGCTGGTTCCATCGCTGCCATCGCCCTTCACCCCGCCGATGTTGATGTTGGTAAAATCGTTGTAGGTTCCGCTTTCGCGCGCCGTGATGCCTACCTTTGGCGGGGCGGGATGGTTGTTTACCTTGATCCAGAAACAAGAGATTAGTTCTTTCGCTTCATCCCTGGTGAGGGTTCCTGCCGAAATTTCGCGCTCATAAAATGGTGCAAGGTGCTGGTCAAAATGGCCAGGATTCATGGCATCCCAGCCGTTCAGTTCCGTTATGGTGCCGAGGTGGACAAACCAGTACATCTGGATGGCCTCCCAAATGTTTCGCGGGGCATGGGCAGGAACCCAACGGCAAACCTCCGCAATCTTTTTGAGTTCGGCTACACGCTTGGGGTCACTTTCGGTCAGCGCCAGATCATCGGCCAGACTGGCATGACGTTCGGCAAAAACGATCACCGCATCGCAGGCAATCTCCATAGCCTTCCACTGTTCCGATTTATCGGTGGCTTCCGGATCATTGAGATAATCCAGCGTTGCCAGGTTTACCGCAATTTCTTGCTTGAAATCAAGCATCCCTTTCCTATAGATCTTCCCGTCAAGCGCCGTATGCCCCGGAGCACGCTGCTCCATGAATTCAGTAAAAAGTCCGGCTTCATAGGCAGCTTTCCAGGCTTGCGGTACATGACTGAAAATCCTTTCACGCTGGGTTTTACCTTTCCAGTACGGGATCACCTCCCGCTCATACCGGTCGATATCGGACTGGCTGATGGAATAGCGCTGCATGTCGCGGGTGTTCAGCACTTGGAAATCTTCCACGCTGTGGCAGGTCAGCTCGGGAAAAGTTGGCACCACCTTTGGCGCCGGACCGCGTTCGCCGACAATCAGTTCGCCTTCGCCCAGGTAAATGGTCTTTTTCTGGCAGTGATCCAGGAAGTTCATCGCCCGCAAAACCGGAATGGAACAGGTTCCATAATGCTCCCTGTAGAACGCGGTTTCGTGCAAGGCCCTTTCAATGGACAGGGAGGGTTGGGTTTCAACACTCAGTTTGCGAAGTCTGCTGATCCGCTCATTCATCCCCGGACCGCTTAACTTTTCTCCGGGCTGATCATAATTACCCTCGGCAGTGGCAGGCCGCTCAGGGGTTTCGGTATGTATTTTGATTTTTTCGAACATCTGAAGTTGTTCCCTTTTACTTTCTTAAATTTTCAATAAACTCCGCAGTAATTAATTTTATCCCGAGTTCCATGGCCTTTTTTTCTGCATTTGCCCTGATTTTTGAACGAACAAACTTTGGCGCTTCCAGCAAATACTGTTCAGCATCATCGGCCCATTTTAACGAACTGTTTTCGGTTTTGTTATCCACCACAGGCCCAGGAGTGACTTCTTTATTTTCTACGGAAGTTTCCAATGAAGGTTCTGATCCGAATGCTGCATCTTCAATGGCTGCAACCATTGGTTTTCCGAATTTCTTCAGATAGATATCAATCCCGGCATCATTTGCGTGAAGGATTTTTTTAAATCGCAAAATAGTTTCAATCGCGGTTTCCCGATCCTGTTCCCCGGTATTCAATTCAGCGGGCAAGTAGAATTTCTCAATCCAGATTTTCAGATAATCAGTTAATGCGTTGGTTATCTGATCGGGTTCAAGTGGTTTATATTGACAAACCAGTGCGTTGTCCGAAGCAATCTGGTTCATCCAATCCTGGGAAGTTCCCAGGTTTTGCATTTCCGAAGAATATTTGAGGTACAAATCCTTCAATTCCGGAGTTGCTGCTTTTTTGACCACCGGGATGATATCCAACACAAAAATGACTCTGTCGGGAATTTGTCCGCCAAGTTGAAAGGTAAAGATGGGAATCCCAAATTCAGGTCTGGGATAAATTGTGAGAACAACCCCGTAAGCCTTGCTGTTTACGGTATATTGCTCCAGGATCAGCCTGCTTAATTTATCGCCGATGTAAGTCCGAAAAATGGTTTGTGTAACTTTTTCATTTTCATTTTTCGCTGCTGAAAATTCTGTAAAATCATTCCAGGAAATTATTCCTGTTAATTCCCGGCAAATAATTTCGATTGATTTATCCAATACGGGTGACTTCATGCTGTTTTTTTCAACAAATGTACATGACATATGGTTCAATTTTATGCAATTTCTCTCCTTTCTGAGATAATTCCCAATCGATCATCAATTCATCCCGGTGAATTTCCAACCAGTCAATAATCATTTTAAGTGCCCGCTACGGCATATTTTTTTTTATTTCAAAATTACAACTTTTTAGTTGATTAGGCGTAATTGTACCAGGTAAGCTTGAATAATTAGCAAAGACATAACAACCTGAATGTTAAGAGAATTCATCTGTTTCACCCTTTCAGGGTTCAGGCAGCTGGCTCCGCAAACCAGTCCTATAATAATGGCACCCCTTCAGGAGTTTCGTTTTCCCTTGTTTGACTTGTAGAATTAAGACAAACTATTAGAGACCTTTTTTACTGCGCTCCATAGGAGTGAAATTCTGGTAGAACGATGAGTTACGGGTGCATTTCGCGCCGTAGGTGCGATATTATCTGCCGGAGAATTTGAATCAGAATGAATTGCGCACCTACGGCGCGCAGAGATCGGAGTGATGGTATGCTTTCTAACAGAATCTGGCTCCTACGGAGCCGGGAAAGACCAATGATCAATGTGTCTGGAATGTCGGAAGGGATTTGCAAAAATGAATTCGTCTGGTATAGTTGTGCCCAATCATAATTATTTATGAATTCTTACAATTTCGGAGATTGAGGGTATTTAAACTAATTAATCGGAATCATACTAAAATATATTAATTGATGAAACTTGAGCCCACTCCGAAAAGTGGTTTTGGGTGAATCTACCCACCCCCGGCCCCTC
>JBAXFM010000336.1:0-5282 GCA_037139855.1 Bacteroidota bacterium | reverse complement strand
GTAGATTCACCAAAAACTACTATTCGAAGTGGGCTAAATGTTTTATCTCCATATAAATCAACAGCATGACGAATTACCATATAAAACCCATTGATCCATCCCACGGCCAGACGATGCTCGAAATTCTCCGGGGTTCTCCTATTATTACCGACCGGATGACCATCTGTTTTGACCGGCAACCCGACATCTTCTCGCTGACCCGGTGCAAATACGATGATTATTATTACCAGGGACTCTTCGACGGAGAAACCCTGAAAGGATTCGGCATGGTCGGCTACAATACCGTGCAGGTGAACGGCGAGCCTACTGAAGTTTTTTGCGCCCGGGATTTGTACATCCTTCCCGAAGCGAGGGGCCAGGGATTTGTAGCCAAAAGCACGGAAGATCATTTCCGGGAGCATCAGCATTTATCACCGCTTGGCTATGGGCTCATTATGCATGGAAACAAGGCCAGCATGCGGTTTGTAGGAAAAAGGCCCGACGCCAACCAATATTCACCCCTTTCCCGGGTTATCGGCCAGCAGGTAATCCATACCATTTTGCTTGCGCTGCCGGTTACCGGGAGCCACGATTACCGCATCCGGCGGGCACAAACGGAAGATATCCCGGTTATTGTCAGCCTTCTGAACAATGAGCACAAAGACCGTTTGTTTGGAAAAACCCACACGGAAGACTCATTCCAGGAAACCCTGCAAAAAAACAGCGGGTTGTCCATTTCAGATTATTTCCTGGCCTTCGACCGTGCCGGGCAATGTTGCGGGGTGTGTGCCGCCTGGGATATGAGCGGGATGAAACAAACCCGGCTGTTGAAATACGGAAAGGCATTTTTGCCGGCCCGGATTGCATGGAAAGCGCTTTCAATCTTATTTAACCGTCCGCCATTGCCACTACCCGGCGAACATTTCAGGGAAGTCACCCTCACCGATTATGCCGTTCAGGATCGAAACCCGACCATCATGAACGCTTTGTTGCGGACGATTTACCGCGAATACCGGCAGCGGGGCTACCATTTCATGATCTGGGGGAGTAGCATGGATGATCCGTTGTTAAATGCCGCCAAAGGTTTGATAAATCAAAAAATTATTTCTAACATTGTTTTGTTTTCCACCCAATCAGGATGGCTTGAGGAGGGGGTGGTTAAAAACCATTTGCCGTATATTGATATTTCAGCGATATGAAAAAAACCATACTTATCACCGGGGCAACATCGGGCATTGGTCTGGTCATCGCCAGTTATCTCCATCAGAAAGGCTGCAAGGTTTACGGAACAAGCCGGAATCCTGAAAAAGCAGGAGGAAAGTTTCCGTTTGAAATCCTGGAACTGGATATTACGTCCGGGGAATCCATTCAAAAATGTGTCGAAACCGTTTTATCCAAAACGCCGGTGATCGACGTGCTGATCAACAATGCCGGCATCGGTGTTTGCGGTTCAGCCGAAGAGACCTCTATGGAACAAGCCTATAAGCAACTTGAAATCAATTTCTGGGGAGCTGTTAAGATGACCCGGGCCATTCTGCCTGTGATGCGGCGGCAGCATTCCGGCAGAATCATTACCATAGGTTCCCTGGCCGGAATCGTCGGGGTACCGTTTCAAAGCTATTATTCCGCCTCAAAGCATGCGCTGGAGGGTTTTTTTAAAACACTGCGCATCGAGGTTCGCTCCTTCAACATTCAAATATCACTCATTGAACCTGGTTTTTTCAGATCAAATCTTCATCATTCCTTTGAATATGCCTCCACCGCCATCCGGGATTACGATCAGATACGAAAAAATGCACTGGCGGTATTAGCCGGATCCATTGAAAAAGCCAGCACCCCCGAGCCGGTGGCGCGGATCGTTTTAAAGATTTTAAACGCCAAAAACCCGAGATTCAGTTACCGCGTCGGAAAAAATTCATGGATTGCGCCCCTGCTGCAATTCCTGTTTTTCAGGGGGTATGAGTTTGGGGTGAGGATGAAGTTTATTGGGTGGGGGAGACAGGTAAAATGATATGAAGCCGTTAAGACATTCGTATCTTCACGGATAATAAAATCACACTTTTTTTTACCTTTAAAATACCAGATTTCATTCCCCAATCGCCTGAGTTGCAAATAAACGGTATTTTCAAGCAATCTTCCCCGGTCGGCGCACTTCTGTCAACACCTATATTTTATTTAGGTTTTATTCGTTTTTTTGTTCCAATCAATAAATTAACATATTTTTACTGTTCAATAAGTACCAATCTGCTGTATTTATGAACCCCACCCAACCCTGGCGCACCTTCGCCATCTTTATCAGCAGCACCTTTGTCGATATTCAGACAGAAAGCAACCATTTAAAACATTTTGAATCAGATGATTAAATTGATTATAAACACTGACAGGTCTTTAAGACCCTGTCAGGTTTAGCGGTTATCAGACCTGTCAGGGTCTTTTTTCGACCTGACAGGGTCTGATAAGCAACATAAGAAAACATACATAAACAGCTAAAAGCCCAAAGATGAACTTTTTCAATCACCTCTTCGGCAAAAAAAACAAAACCCGGGTACCCGCCGAGCCTGCATCACAGCAGGAGAAACAGCCTGCAAAGGAAATCCCTGCAAGTGAAAACGCAATGGAGCCAGAATCTCTGGCCCAAAGCAAACCCGAACCCAATCCTGCGGCTAAAAACACCATGCCCCCGGCATCAAAGCCCTCACGGCAAGAGCAAACTGCCGATGACCGGCAGATATCGGAAACCACCCCCTGGCGCACCTTCGCCATCTTTATCAGCAGTACGTTTGCCGACATGCAGGCCGAGCGCGACTACCTAAAACATGTAGTCATTCCGAAAGTGGAAGAAAAACTCCAGGAAAAACGCATTAAACTCGAAATCGTTGACCTGCGGTGGGGTGTAGATACTACCTCCATCGCCCAGGAAGACGAACGGGAAGCAAACGTGCTGAAAGTTTGCCTGGATGAAATTAAAAGATGTAGACCGTTTTTTATCGGCTTGCTCGGTGACCGTTACGGATGGGTGCCGCCCGAGGAACGGATGAAAGCCGCTCTGGCAGGAGAAAGCAACATTCTGCTTGAAAAAGGTAAAAGCGTTACGGATCTGGAAATTGAGTTTGGCGTTTTGGCAAGCAATGATCAACTTGTAAGAAGTGTGTTTTATTTCCGTGATCCATTGCCTTACGAAAAATTCAGCGAAAAGAAGGCTGCCCTGTTCAGCGATGAGTATAACAAAGATTTGAGCGAAGCTGAAAAAAAGGAACGTAAATATTCGCTTGAAAAGCTGAAGGCAAAAATCGTTTTGCGTTTTGAGATTATCAATCAGAAAGATAAAGTAAAGACTTACAGTGGTACCTGGGATCCTGCGACCGAAACAGTAACCGGCCTCGAAACCTGGGGCGAAACGGTTTATACCGACATCCTGGCCGAATGTAAAAGCCATGCTGCCGATACCTGGGATAAAGCGCCTAAAAACTGGCAGGAGCAGGAAATGGCATTGCTCGATGCTTTTATCGAAAACAACATTACCACTTTTTGCGGTCGCAAACCACTACTCGAAACGCTTAAACAGCATTTGCTTTCGGACGACAATGCCAACTGGGGGCTGGCCCTTACCGGCGAAAGCGGTTCAGGAAAAAGCGCAGTTTTTTCCATGATCGTTAAAGAGCTGCAGCAGGAGAATTGCTTTGTCCTTGCCCATTCTGCCGGAATCTCGCCACGGGCAAAAAACGTAGGAGACTTGCTGCAAATATGGAACCGGCAATTAAATGAGTTTTTAGGGATGAACGAGGAGGAGGGATCCCATCTCCCCATTCCTATAGGAGAGGGGCCGGGGGTGAGGTTCTCTGAGGCGTCTGCCAACACAATTGAAAAACTACAGGAAAAATTCCTCGAACTTTTGCAGTTGGCCTCTGCCAAAACCCGGGTGGTACTGCTGATCGATGCCCTCGACCGTTTCGAGCCTACCGCCCGTGCCCAACACCTGAGCTGGCTGCCCTCGCTGATGCCCCGGAATGTACGCCTGCTCTTCACTGCCATTACCGGCATCGAACAAAAAACGGTGAAATACCACAGTGGTTTAAGGGTAAGGAGTATTGACGTTTTTTCGACAGCAGAGGCAAAAGAGATGTTGCTGGCACTCTGCAAACGGCAGCACAAAACCCTTCCTGCAAAGGTGGTTACAGTAATTCTTGACAAGATTCGTGATGACGGACAACCAGCCACCTCCAGCCCCTTATGGTTGAGCCTTGCCGTGAACATGCTGATGGCCTTAGACCACGACGATTTTGAAAAGATGAGCCACCTTGAAGGGCAGGGCGGACAGCAAATTGAGTCCTACATGGTCAACCTGGCGCTTGGTTTTGACAAATTGCCCGGTCCGCTCTTCCTCGACCTTGTTAACAAGGCAGGCGCTGTGTTTGGCGAAACCTTTACCAAGGCTGTATTTAATTTCATTGCTGCAAGCCGCAACGGCCTGCGCGAAAAAGACCTTGAAAAGATACTCCCTGCCATAAACATTGGCTGGGATCCCTTGCAATTTGTCGGCCTCCGTCGGTGGTTCAAAGCACATTTAATCCTTCAGGGCGAAGAGCTGCAATGGAACCTGGCGCACAGCATACTGAAAAGTACGCTGTTGGAGAAAATGACAGAACCTGCAAGAAAAAAAGCATATGTTGAAGTGGCCAGCCATCTTTTGTCTTTACCAGATACTGATGCGCTGAAGATCTCCGAAACCATATACTACCTGATGCATGCAGACAGCAGGGAGATGGCTGCAAACTATTATGGCAGTTATTGGTGGGATACCCAACAAACAGAATGTTCTTCAAAGGTGATGGCAGAAGAGGTAATTACAGACGAAACAAAGGGGAAAAGTGATTGGATGGATTGGTTGGTTTCATTGCCCAGATATGGCGACAACGAAAAGCTGAATCCCCGGACTATTTCATATAATTTCATTTTCTCTCTTTTCGATAAACACTTTCAAAACGATATCACCATCAAAACCCGCATCAGGCTTGTTCAGTCAGCAGAGGCACGTATGGAGGAACTCCGCCACAGGGCTCCCGACTCGGCGGATTACGCAAGGGATCTTTCGGTTTCATTTGAAAAATTGGGCGACCTGTACCTAAAGTTGGGTGACCCTCCCAAAGCATTAGATAAATACCAGGCATCGCTTGCTATAGCTGAGGAACTCCGCCACAGGGCTCCCGACTCGGCGGATTACGCAAGGGATCTTTCGGTTTCATTTGAAAAATTGGGCGACCTGTACCTAAAGTTGGGTGACCCTCCCAAAGCATTAGATAAAT
>JBAXFM010000335.1:0-5337 GCA_037139855.1 Bacteroidota bacterium | reverse complement strand
TTGCTGGGGCTTTTCAAGTATCTTGGTTTTCTTGGCAGTACAGTTTCCGACCTGATATCTTTGGCGGGACTTGATCCTTTTGTGGTAAAAGAATTCGGAATGCCCCTTGGCATCTCATTTTACACTTTCAAAGCGTTAAGTTACCTGATCAGTGTGAAGCGAAAAGAGGTGCCCCCCCAGGAAAGTTACATTGATCTGGCTTTATATATTGCTATATTCCCTCAATTAGTCGCCGGCCCCATCGACAGGTACCGAAACCTGGCTCCTCAACTGGCCGATCCCGTCGCTTCCTTCGCGAGGTTTTCTTCAGGCGTGAAAAGATTTGTTCTGGGCCTTGCAAAAAAGGTGATTATTGCCACACCCCTTTCCCTGGCAGCCGACAAAATTTTCGATAGCCCTGTGGCCCAGTTAAATGCTCCGCTTGCCTGGCTTGGGGCGATTTGTTACACCCTACAGATTTACTACGATTTTGCGGGTTATACCGACATGGCCATTGGTGTTGGTAAGATGTTCGGGCTGGAATTCACCGAGAACTTTAACTTCCCATACACTGCCCGTTCTTTCAGGGATTTCTGGAAACGCTGGCATATTTCCTTGTCGTCATGGCTTCGCGATTACCTGTTCCTGCCACTGGCGTATGCCCGTTCGAAAAAAATGGTGAAAGAAAAATACCTGCACCTGAAAACGGATAACTGGATTTATCTTTATGCTACAACCATCACCTTCCTTCTATGCGGATTATGGCACGGAGCCGCATGGACTTTCATACTATGGGGATTGTTTCATGGGACGATGATGATTATTGAACAGTTCGGTTTTGGGAAAATCCTAAAAAAAACATATCGGCCATTGCAGCATTTGTACCTGTTGTTTTTCCTTGTTTTAACATGGGTCCTGTTCCGTTCGCCATCTGTTCGCGATGCCATCATGTATACAGGAGCCATGTTTGGTGCAGGCGGACAGCCGGAGAATCTGTCTCTGGCATCAGAATATCTGAATATACGGACGATCTTTGTTTTAATAGTGGGATTACTCGGTGCGACCCGGTTTTTTGATTTCATCCTGGTTTATTTCAAATCGTCCATGGAGAGCAGTATTGGCTTTGTCCGCGCCGCAGGAACGCATCTTTATTATATTTCTGGGATCATTTTCGTGCTTTTAACCCTGGCGTTAACCACGATTTTTATTTTGGCTGGTACGAGTATTCCATTCATTTACTTTAAATTCTGACAGATGAAAACCACCGTCAGGATATACCAGATTCTTCTCACAGTTCTTTTTTTGTGCATGATATTATTCTGTTTTTGGAATGATGTTTTCGTGTTTTATAAAGTCCCGGAAACAAGCCTGACTGAAAACAGGAAGTTGGCTTCCAAACCACAGTTTGATGTTGGCAAACTCGATCCATTTCCGAAATTGTACGAGAACTATTTCAACGATCAGTTTCCTTTTCGCAAGGATATTGGATTTATGAATACGCTGATTTGCTTTTATTTGTTTCATCAGTCTCCATTACCAGGAGAGGTTGAATTAGGCAAAAACGGATGGCTTTTTTATGATCAGAAGGAAAGTGTTGTATACCAGGGGAAATTCACCATTGCAAACTGGCAGATCACTTCACTGGTAAAGGAGTTGCATGACCGAACGCTCCACTACAGGAAGAAGGGAACGAAATTTTACGTTGCATTTCCACCGATGAAACCGGAGATCTATCCGGAGTTTTTGCCTGTTGACTTCAGGCGTGCCCCAAACGGAACAGTGACCGACAGGATCGTTCGGGGAATTAAAGCAGACACCGTAATTCAGTATATCGATCTGAAAGAGGCCTTGTTAAAAGCGAAAACCCAGGAACGATTATACTATATGACCGATAACCATTGGAACTGGGTCGGCGCCTTTTATGGGTATGGCGCCATTGTGAGCAGAATCAGACAGGATTTCCCGAAGATTAAACCCTTAACCCTTTCGGATTTTCGTTTCAGGGCCGACACCCTCACCCAGGGGAACCTTTCCACGATGATAGGGCTTGCAAAATACATGAACGAAATTAATTATTATCCGGTGATGAATAACAGAAAAACCAGACAACTTGATTCGCCGCATAAAAAACCTGATTGGGCTTTGGAAATCATAAATTATGAAGTGGTTAAAACAACGGGTGATTCATCTTTACCGAGCACGGTCATCATCCATGATTCTTATACAGATGTGATGAGACCTTACTTCGATGAGACATTCAACACCAACACCTATATTTTTGACGGGTGGAAATACCTGAGAAACGATGAAATTATTGATGATGTAAAGCCTGAAATCGTCTTACTCATCATTTTCGAGCCACATATTTCCCATCTGGTGGGAAAGTGGTAAAACTAACCAGGAGCGCTATTTGGGGCCGACCATTTTCTTTGGATCAACCGCACGGTTAAAATCTTCTTCTGAAATCAATCCCGATTCCATGGCCGCCTGTCGCAGGGTTTTATGTTCCTGATGCGCTTTTTTTGCGATTTTGGCAGAATTATCATAACCAATCATGGGGTTCAGTGCTGTTACCAGCATGAGGGAGTTTTCAAGGTTTTTATTGATGGCAGCCATGTTCGGTTGGATTCCTACAGCACAGTTGTCGGTAAAAGACACACAGGCATCACCGAGCAGCCGGGCCGACATCAGCAGGTTTGAGATCATGAGGGGTTTAAACACATTCAACTGGAAGTGACCGCTGATGCCACCGATGTTAATGGCAACATCATTACCCAGCACCTGGGCACAAACCATGGTCATGGCTTCAGGCTGGGTAGGGTTCACCTTGCCTGGCATGATGCTTGACCCAGGTTCATTTTCGGGGAGCATCAGTTCGCCGATTCCGCACCGCGGACCGGAAGACAGTAGCCGGATGTTGGAGGCAATGTGCATGAGGCTCACCGCGAGTGTTTTCAAAGCGCCTGAAGTTTCCACCATCGCATCGTGTGCCGACAAAGACTCAAATTTATTGGCAGCAGTAACGAATGGCAATCCGGTAAGGTCGGCGATTTTTTTGGCCACCAGTACGTCATACCCTTTGGGTGCGTTTAATCCGGTTCCGACAGCGGTTCCTCCGAGGGCCAGTTCGGCAAGGTGGGGAAGGGTGTTTTTCAATGCTTTCAACCCATGTTCCAGTTGGGAAACATAACCCGAAAATTCCTGGCCAAGGGTGAGTGGCGTGGCATCCATCAGGTGGGTACGCCCCGTTTTTACAATTTCGTTAAATTCCTCAGATTTCTTTGCAAGCATATTCCTAAGCAGTTCCACTCCCGGAATGGTTGTCCCAACAACCATTTTGTAAGCGGCAATGCTCATGGCCGCAGGGAATGTATCGTTGGACGATTGAGATTTATTCACATCATCATTGGGATGGATAACGGTTTTGCCTTCACCGCCAAGTTCACCGCCATGGAGTACATGTGCCCGGTTGGCGATCACTTCATTGAGATTCATGTTGGTTTGGGTGCCCGAACCGGTTTGCCAGATTACGAGCGGAAACTGATCATCATGTTTCCCTTCCAGAATTTCATCGCAAACCTTCACAATCAGGTCTTTCTTTTCCGCCCCAAGCACGCCCAGGTCGGCATTGACCATGGCTGCCGCTTTTTTCAGAACAGCCATTCCCCTGATCATCTCTATGGGCATGGAGCCGGGTTCTCCGATTTTGAAATTGGTAAGCGACCTCTGTGTCTGGGCTCCCCAGTATTTATCCATTGCAACCTCTATGGGGCCCATGGTGTCTTTCTCGATGCGTGTTTTCATGGTGGAATATTTGATGGTTAGTTGTAGAATGTCATTTTAACAGGGGGGCGATATTTTCAACCGGATCGCCGACTATTGCTTTATATTTTCCTTCAACAACAGGGCGTTGCAGCAGTTTTGGATGCTGAATAATAATTTTAACCAGTTCATGGTCTTCGAATTTTTTCCCTTTCAGATTCTGTTTGTAGTAATCCTCCTGTGTCCGCAGTACATCTGCGGGTTTCAGGTTCAACTTCATTAACAACTTCTCCAGCTCCTTTTCTGTCAAAGGATTTTTAAGATATTCAACCACCTCAAATACGTATCCTGATTCCTGCAAATATTGCAGTCCGGCGCGGGATTTTTTACAGGAAGGGTTATGATAGATTCGTAACATATTTACAATTTACGATTTGGGATTTACGATTTACCCGGCATTGCCGTATTCCATCAGGTATGCTTTGATAAAATCTGTCAGATCACCATCAAGTACCGCCTGTGTGTCGGAGGTTTCGTGACTGGTACGAAGGTCTTTGACCATTTTATAGGGATGCAGAACATAACTGCGGATCTGGCTGCCCCATTCAATTTTTTTCTTGCCGCTTTCGATCACATTGATCTTCTCACGTTGTTTGCGAAGTTCAATTTCATACAACTGGGACTTAAGCAACTTCAGCGCTTTTTCGCGGTTCTGGCCCTGTGACCGGGTTTCCTGACATTCAATTACAATGCCTGAAGGTTCGTGTTTAAGACGTACTGCTGTTTCAACCTTGTTCACATTTTGTCCTCCGGGGCCACTGCTCCTGAAAGTATCCCAACTGATATCGGCAGGGTTGATTTCGATTACAATGTCATCGTTGATGATCGGGTATGCATAAACAGATGCAAACGAAGTATGGCGTTTATGGTTGGAATCAAAGGGTGAAAGCCGCACCAGCCGGTGCACGCCATTTTCTCCTTTGAGGTATCCGTAGGCATAATCACCGTCGAATTCGAGGGTTACTGATTTTATTCCGGCCACATCACCCTCCTGGTAGTCAACTTCGGTGATTTTAAACCGGCTTCGTTCGGCGTATCGGATGTACATCCGCATCAGCATTTCTGCCCAATCCTGTGATTCGGTACCGCCTGCTCCTGAATTGATTTGAACAATGGCGCCAAGTTTATCCTCTTCGCCGCTCAGCATGTTGCGGAATTCAAGATCTTCCACCAGATGGAGTGTTTCGAGGTAATTGGTTTCGAGTTCCGATTCGGTTCCTTCTCCCTGAATATAAAAATCCCACATGATCAGCATGTCGTCTCGGCTTGACAGTGCTTTCAGAAATGCATCCGTCCAGAGTTTTTTATCCCGGATGGCGCGCAAAGCCTGCTCTGCGGCTTTTGGATTGTTCCAGAAATCGGGGGCCTGGGATAATTGTTCTTCTTCTGCTATGAGGGAAAGTTTTTTATCGATGTCAAAGATACCTCCTCAAGACATCAAGTCTTGTCTGAAGGTCTTTTAATTGGTCTTGTGATACCATGTCAGATTTTAAGTTCCGTTAATACTTTTGAGATCAGGTCAAATTCAAATCCTTT
>JBAXFM010000334.1:0-5380 GCA_037139855.1 Bacteroidota bacterium | reverse complement strand
AAATAATAAGCGCCGGTTACAAGACTGTAAACCGGGATAGTATTGGCAGTAGAAGTCAAACTAGACGTTCCAACCAGTTTTCCGGCGGCACTGTAAACTTCCAGTGATCCATTCTTCACCTCCTTGCTTAAATCAATGTGGAGAATATCTGAGGCGGGGTTCGGATATGCATTCACGCCAACTTCGGGCATTAAAACCTGCTCAATTCCTGAAGGATAGTCAAGGGTGAGGTTATCAACATACATCGTATTACCAACCTGCCCGACACTGCCAACAAAGTTGACCACATTGAATCCGGCGCTGGAAACCACCAACAGGGTCATCGTGTCAGAAATTGCGCTGCTTCTGTAGTTTATGGGAATATCGAATTGTGTATAGGTGCTTACGGCACTATGCTGTACCATCCTGCCATAACCGATGGTATCGCGTTTTTTGGTTGCGGTATTCCATTTTGAAACCAAAAGTACCGCAGCACATGAGTCGCCGTTCACAGGTTCAAATTTATAATAACCCTTGAAATGGGAAGGTTTGCAATCGCTGCAGGGTTTACCCAACACAGCGCGAACGCCAACCATGTCCATCTGAGCAGTTCCGATCATCCCGGGGATGAAAATCGTAACAGGGCCTAAGGGGAAGTTGGCTGAAACAGCTTTGGCCGCATAATTACCGGCATATTTATCAGTTGATTTGAATACAGTTACAGGGCCGGGACCACCAGCCGTTTGTGGTACGGCCGCCAGTGAGTTCAGCGTTGCCATCCAGTTATCGGCAGGTCCGGTACCAATATCATCATAGTTCAGGGTAGCGTTAACTACTACGTTGTACCAGTTTTCAAAATCCCCATTGGGAATAACAACATTGTCCTTGAGCGTATTAGACTGAGAATAAACAGAATTCATTGCCAAAGCAAGTAAAACAAGCGTAATCAAATGTTTCATAGTAATTAGATTTAAGTGTTAAGTGTTAAGTGTTAAGTCTGAGGGCCCATCCTCCCCTCCCTTCATAGAAGGGGGCGGGGGTGGGGCTTTTAAATTTTATAAATCACCTGCAACTGAGTCATTCTTGGAGGCTCAATGGTAAGGGGTCTGAGTGAAAATTCGGTATTTAATAAATTGTTTACAATAACAGAAAACTTGAAACTCTTCAGTGCATAGCTTACCCGGTAATCAACAATGAAAGTACCGCTGTTGTGTTCTTCACGGTATTTTTTAATCCCTGTCTTCACGCCAAACATCTGTCCATCAAGAATCTCATAGAAAAACTTATCAATATTCTTCATATAACTGTAATAACGACCTCCAAAACCTGTAGAGAATCGCTTATAGGTAACCTGGATATCTCCTTTAAATAAACCCTGAACACGATATTTGAGAATATGACCGGTTGTATCTGAGGATGTATTGGTATATGTCAGCGAATTTTTAGCATTATTTGGATTTACATAAAAAACATAATTCGGGTCAAGTGCCTCGGGTACCGAATAGGTGTACCCAAGCATGACACTCAGGTTCAGATTTTTTGACAGATCACCTTCTCCGGCAATGGAGGCATCAATGCCATAAATGCGGGCCGGACCTGTATTGAAGAATTTAAAGCCAACATCCTTGCTGGGATTCGGATTGAAGCCCCAATAGCCAAAGTTGAACTCCACATAATTGTCGTAATTTTCATAAAATCCGGCAACATCAAACATCCCGGCAAACTTGCCAAAGTGAAACAACTGTTTAAAACCAAGTTCATAGGATATGCTTGATTCAGGAGAAAGACCGGGATTGGGATAAAACCCGAAATTTCCGGAGGTGGTGGTAATGTAACGCTCACCAATGCTGGGTACACGATATCCCTGCCCGACAGAAGCCCTGAAATAACTTGTTTTTCCTGCAAGCATATTTACGCCGGCACGAAAAATTGGCTTACTTTCGGTAAGATCGGCCAGATGATAATATTCATATCGCCCTCCCAATAAAACGGACAACCGGTTAAAAAACTTCTTCTCCAATTGAGCGTAGCAGGCAAAATTTTCAGCGGTATAGGTTCCGTTTTCACCCAGGGAGGTTGTTCCGTCGGCAGCCAGTTTGCCTGAAAACACCTTACCGAAGGCATAGGAATAGATATTCATGACCCCGGTTACCAGCATTAAATCGCCTGCTTTTTTGAATTTATGCGTATACTGGTATTCATTAAAAACAGTGATACTCAATGAAGTCTGGTTGTATAATCCTTCCGTATTCAGATAATACACCCGGTTCTTCAGGGAATGGACATCGCCGTTTTTAGAATAGTATTTAACAAAAGGGTCAACATAGAAGGTAAATGTTTTGAACTTCGACAATGATCCTGGGAACGAACGGTATATATTTGTATCGGCATCGTACCAGAAGTATGTTTCGGCATTCTGCTGGAACATAAAATTGCCGTTTAATCCGTAGGAAAGACCTTCAACTTTTTTAGAGCGGACCCTGGTATTGAAATAAAATTTTACCCGGTTGTTAAACTGTCCATCGTTATACACAGAATCTGCGACTTTCCCTTCCGGTGTACCACCGATATAGCCCTGGTCTTTGTAATAGCTCACACCACCAGCCAGGTCGATATTGTCAATCTTCTGGGAGTGGGAAAGGGTGATTCCGTAAACGAGGGGATTCATTCCGGTCCATGGCGTTGAATACTTGCGATCAGGTTTGCTGTAGGCGCCAAGGAAGGTGATAATCTTTGTAACAGGTTCATCCTTAGGCCAGGCAGTTCTGACATTGATCGCCCCATTGATGGCAGATGAACCAAAAACGACGGAGGAAGCACCCTTCACAACCTCAATCTGGTCAACATCGTCAATCGGAAGCAGCGCCCAGTCAGGGCGCCCGGCATCGCCACGCAACAGTGGTATCTCATCTACCATGACCATGACCCTGGAACCAAGCCCGGAACTAAAGCCACTCCCGGCCCGAATTTGTGGTTCATTGTTTACAATGGTAATTCCCGGCATCTTGTCAATTGCTTTATCTGCGCTGGGCAGATTCCCGATTTCGATGCTTCTTGCCTTGATTACTTCGATCGAAGAGATAGATTCCTGTATTTTCTGGGCATATTTTGAGGCGGAAACCACCACAGTACTCAACTCCTGCGAAATATTGATCAGATTCAGATCGAGGGTATAAGCTTTCTTTCCATCCAGGTGAATATGCTTTACCATCTTTTCATAACCAACAGAAGAGATGAAAAGATCATATTCCCCTTTGGGCAACTCAAGACGGTAAGCGCCGTTGCTGTCGGAAAATGTTCCGGTTGTCTGGCCTTTTACGCCAATATTGACATATGGCAAGGGATCGGATGTTTTCTCATCCGTTACCTTTCCTTTGACAACTGAAAGTTGCGCCTCGCTAACCAAAGGAAGGAATGACAAGAAAAGGAAAAATATAAAAAGGGATAACGTTTGTTTCATTTAGATGAATTTAACTGGCAAAAATACAAAATAAATTGTAATATTCTCCTAAATATTCTCTTGAGAAACCGCTCCTGAGCTGATATTCAATGATTTGTATCTAATGGATGGTGATGAAAGAAACGGTCCTGCTCCAAGGTGCTGCCACTTTTCATCCACTGTTTGAATCGTTTTATCATCCATAACGGTTACATTGGGCCAATCGCGCTGAAAATCATCAAATTTCAGGCTTTTCCGGGTAGCATCGATGCAAAGAGCCGCATATTTAAACCCGGGTTGGCATTCGACATGGAAACAATCGCGAATGGGATCGATGTTGTTTGCTGAAATCCACACGATTTGTGAGAAGGAAGAAAGGTCAAGGCAATCATCGACAAACAGGATAAATTTCACACCTTCCAGAAGTTTCTTTTCAAGGAGTTCAGCCGCCAATAGGCGGATATGATGCTTTTTTGATTTTTTAACGGCAATGATTACCAGGGAAATACCTTGTGCAGCCAAGTCATGGCGGATGGAGGTGATTTCAGGGAATGAAGATTGTATGACCTCACCCCCGGCCCCTCCCCTTGAAGGGGAGGGGGGAGCCTGGGTACCAAGCTCCTGGGGTAATTTTTTAGTGGCATCGATCCCCATTTTGCTGCCATAAGCATAGCGACTGCTTGAGTGGTCAAGAATATCAACCGGCCCCCGGATAAAATGTATATCTTCGACCGGATCAACCTGGTCGGAGATGGTCCGTGCCAAGGCGTAGCAATCGGTGAGCTTTACCCCTGAATCTGTTACAATCATAATTTTATTGAACATCATCTGTCCGGCTCCCCACAGTGCGCTCATGATCTTGCTTGCCTGGCCGGGATAGGTCTTGTTGATGCTGACAAAAGTGATGTTGTGAAAAACTCCTTCAACCGGCATGTGCATATCCGTTACCTCAGGGGCCACTGTCATCCTGATGGGCATGAGGAAAATACGCTCAGTTGCCTTGCCGATCCAGCCATCCTCCTGGGGAGGGATTCCAACAATGGTGGTTGGATAAATGGCGTTTTTACGATGGGTTATACAGGTTACATGGAACCGGGGGAAATAATCTGCCAATGAATAATAGCCGGTGTGATCGCCAAATGGCCCTTCCAGGATCAGCTCCTCAGCAGGATCAACATAACCTTCTACGACAAACTCAACATCGTCGGGAACTTCCAGGTCGTTGGTCAAGCATTTAACAAGTTCAACTTTTTTCTGACGCAAAAAGCCTGCAAGCAGGTATTCGTCAATATTTTCAGGCAAGGGCGCCGTTGCGGCATAGGTGTATACAGGATCGCCGCCCAAGGTCACAGAAACCGGCATCCGCCTGCCCAGCGCTTTGTATTGATGATAATGGTGCGCCGATCCTTTGTGAAGGTGCCAGTGCATCCCGGTCAAATCGGCAGAAAAAACCTGCATGCGGTACATGCCCAGATTTCTGATCCCTGTTACGGGATCGACCGTATGAACGCCGGGCAGGGTAATAAACGGACCGCCATCGTCCGGCCAGCAGGTCAGGACCGGTATTTTCGTCAGATCGGGCTTTTCCATCACCATCTCCTGGCAGGCGCCACGCCGGCTCACCGATTTAGGCATCCAGGAGGCAACTTCCTTGAGCGAAGGCAACAACCTCAGCTTGTCCATGAAACTTACCTTAGGTCCCATAAACTCTTTCATTAACCGGGCAAGGTCCGTCTCAATATCAGCAAGACTGTTCACGCCAAGGGCCATACAAATTCGTCTGTCAGAGGCAAATGCATTGATCAGCAATGGAAATTGGGTTCCGGTGTTTTCAAACAGCAGGGCTTTGCCCCCGTTCTTCACCATCCGGTCGGCCACCTCGGTAATCTCAAGTTTCGGCGATACAAATTCCTTTATCCGAACCAATTCACCGGCCGATTCAAGTGCGGAAATAAAATGTGT
>JBAXFM010000333.1:0-5391 GCA_037139855.1 Bacteroidota bacterium | reverse complement strand
CAATAGTCTTTTTAAAATCATAAAAAAATATAGCATTTCATTCTCGTATTTTTTCCCGATGTGTCATGAAATTAATTCTGCATATATAAATCTCCAGGAGTTTCCGACCGAATACTTGGATTACATATCGGCGTTTTGTGGTAAAATGAGGCATTGCAGGTCGGCAATGGAAACTCAAATGCAATTTCCAGACAGACCGAAGTTGTTTGAGCAGACATTAGCTTTCGAGCTTTCCTGGCTTAAAAAAGCGCCAAATCTACTCGATCAGTTTGGCAGATATGAGTTTATTCGAGAGCTTGAAAGGTTTATGAAACAATGGGATTACGAACATAAAAACGCTGAAATATGAATGTACAACAAACGAAGAATGTGAGTGTATTTCCTGTCGATGGGATTTATTCAGTTTACGAAGATGATGGCAAAATGTATAAAGAGAAAATAATTGCAATAGCAGCTTACACATTAAATGACGCCAAGATGCAAGAAACTTCAATGTTATATTTCAAAATCATTAGTTTAAGTGATATTAATGGGGGTGGTGTTGATTTGAATTTTGCCATGTCTGATGATGATAACTTTATGGGTGTAATAGACGATAAATCTAATTGGATTGAACTCAGTGAAAATGAGTTATTGATCCATAGTGATATTTTACGAAAATGAGGCCTGGAGAAACCATTACAAACCGTTTCGGAACATTCGAGGCTATTGAGATGACTCATGGATGCAGTGGCTGTGTCGCTATATTACCCCAATCATTAAGAAACACACACCATGGATTATTGTGTGAATATTTACCCTGCATTCATCGTGGGCACCATACGGTTATTTTCAAAGAAGTTAAATCAAAGGATCAATAAACAAAATGCTTGACAACATGGAAACATTTGAAGTAAAAGGCGATTCCACTACGCATATCAGGCGTAACGTAAAGCGCCAGGTGTATAAAGTACGTGATTTTCTGCTTGATGGCGGGAGGTTAACCTGCGACATTGCCACCAGGCGACTGAATATCGGCGGCAGCGCGCTCCCGCGCCGTGTGAAAGACTGCCGCGACGTGCTTAACATGGCAATTAAAGCCCGCTGGAAGCCATACCTGACCGCAGAGAACGTTAAAACCAAGGTTCGGGAGTATTGGATGGAGGCAGAAGATATCGACGCTTACAAGCTGGAAAAGGCATCGACGACCATGGTGTACCCCAAGCGTCCATCGACGCGGGGGTCGGCGGCGGGCGCCTCCCGGAACCTTTCAGCATGCGGAAATGTTTAAGGTATGGCCTAAAGAGCGGCCATGCATTTTTTATGTTGAAAAACTGTGCGGATTATCCCGATTATGATGCAGCTATTTTCACTTTTTTTTGATCTTTTTTGATCTTTTTTTTAACCATTTTAAGCCCTGTTTTATGTCAAAAGATTCCAGTTATTTCTCCCACGATTATAACACCAGATCCGACTCAAAAATCAAAAAATTGATCCGCATTCATGGCATGATCGGGTACGGAATTTGGTGGGCAATCGTCGAAGATTTATACAACAATTCAAATATTTTAGAACGCGACTACGAGTCGATCGCGTACGATCTTCGTGTAAAAGTTGAAATTATTAAAAAAATTGTCGAAGACTTCGATTTGTTTATTTTGAACGAAAAATATTTTAGTTCTGCCAGTATTGACCGCCGTTTGAATTTCAGAAATAAAAAATCCGCAAGTGCAAGTGAATCAGCATCTAAAAGATGGGATAAAAATGCGAACGCATTAAATGACGATGCGAACGCATTAAATAATGATGCGAACGCAATGCGAACAGAATGCGAAGGCAATGCTCACGCGCGCGAAAAAGAAAGAAAGAAAGAAAGTAAAGTAAATAAAATAAATAGCAATGCGAACGCATCGCCGGAGTGGGCAATTGATTTTAAAAATTACAACCCGGAATTAATCTATCCGTTCGAGTTTAAAGCCTTCGCAGAAAAATGGGATTTATGGTCAAAGTTCCGCGTGAAAAAACGATGGGGGAAATATGAAGAAATTGGAGAGCAGTCGGCGCTGAAAAAAATCTCATTGCTTTCGGCAGGATCACTGGATGACTGCCTGGAAATAATTGATCAGTCAATCGCAGGTGGTTGGCGAAGTTTTAATGAATTGAAAAAAAGTAAAAACCAACAAGCAGCAACAAATGGAAACCCAAGTTCAGAAAACATCCAGTCAGACATCGCTCTCTACGCAGCAAGCCGTGCTAAATAATCTGAAAAAAGTAACAACGATTTCCCAGGCGATAGAGGGAACGCAGCTTCGGAAGTTTGAAAAAGCATTTGGTTCCAAAGAGGCAACGCAGCTTATCTGCCAAATGATCATGACACAGGCTCAGTACTTTAACCTTGTGAGTACCATCAACATACCGCAGGCATTTGACCTGGCTGAAATGATCCTGCAGGAACATCCGATGCTAACCGTTGAGGATTTGGTGGTGATGTTCAGGGAGGCCAAAATGATGAAAGATGGCTACGAAAAACCATACTCACGCATGGACGGAAGGCTTATTTTCTCGTGGCTGAATACCTACATCGCGGCCAGAAATGAGGAGATTGATCGCCAGTACGAAAAACAAAAAAAAGACCTTCACAATCAGGCATACGAGGCGGCAGGCGTACTGTTTACGCAGGCTCCCGCATTACAGGCATTGATTGACAAGCAGCACGCAAAACAAGGCGAAAGCAATGGCAGGCGCACCATGGAAAGCGATCTACAAAAAGTCAGAATAGCCATGCTTTCCTTTTCCGAGGACGAGTTGAAAAAATTACGAAAACGATATGAGCTTTATAATCTTCGAGGGCAATACGATCAGATGATCAAGGACATAGAGGCGGAGATTTTAAATCGGGTTTCGAAGAAAATCAAGAAATCTGTAAACTCATGACGGAAGCAATAAATCATTCAAAAAAGCTGACCCAAATGCATGTGAAGACACGATTACAGATTGATGTACTGCAAAAAACCGTGATTTCTCACTGTGAATGCGACCAGGATAAACAGGTAATTCGCGAATTGATTACCAGGCTGAAAAACCATCAATCGGGGAGTGTTTCAAAGGGTGAATTAGCCAGGCAATATGGTATTTCTCCCGTTACTCTATATCGCAGAATCAGGTCAGCAGACGGCCTTTTGAGTGAATTGTTTGATGATTTTAATTACAACAAATGGCGAAAATATCTTTTACCAAACGAAATCGAATGTATTTACAAATACCTGGGGATTCCACCCGTAAAAATTTAAAAAATGGCAGAAAATTATTTCATGATTAATCCCGCAACCACGGCGGATGACCTAAAAAAACAGCGAGAAAAATTACTACTTGAGGACCGGCTGCATCCTGATCACGGAGGAACAAATGAACAATTCACTGAAATGGATCGTCAGTACAAATCCGCCCTGGATAAAATCAACGTATTCCGGGTACTGAGTAGGGCAGACGCCAGCGGCAGGCAGTTTCTTTACGAGCTGATAGACGGGATCGCAACACTTCTCCAGGAGTCGAAAAAATATCCTGAATTTTCAATTTCGATCGGCGTAAACGTAGTCAAAGGACTTGTCAATTCCGTTGACGCCGAACGCTGGACGTCGTTTCTGATGAAGATCATTAATCGTCATAAAAAATAACCCGATGGAACGTCCGATTTTATTCAGTACGGGAATGGTTCAGGCAATAATCGCCGGGCATAAAACCGAGACCAGGAGGATTATAAAACCGCAACCAGACGATGATGGCCTATGGAACGACACCGACCTTCCGAGATCACTTGAAAGCAAGCTTGTGGGGTGGAACGGATGCACCGAAAACGGCGAATCAAAAGAGTTTAAATGCCGTTATGGCCAGACTGGAGATATTCTTTGGGTCCGAGAGTCATTCGCAGTTGTTTCAGGTAAGTTTGTTTACAAGGCCGAATTGGAGGATATTCCTAAGTGGCAGGATATTTCATGGAAACCGTCAATACACATCCCCAGGCGTGCTGCGAGGATATTGCTGGAGGTTATTGACATCAAGGCGGAAAGGTTGCAGCAGATCGACGCAAACGGTGCAATACGCGAAGGATTACCGTGGGAAGGTTCGTTGCTTAATTTCATTTTCCTGTGGGGAAAGATAAACGGTCCGCAGTCATGGGATCTCAATCCGTGGGTGTGGGTAATTAAATTCCGGAGAAGTAAAATCATGACAGCAATGCAGTATGTCAGCGATTATGATGGATTCCCGCACCTACAGAATATCGCACTGGACGCATTTGAAGCCGGAAGGAAGAGTAGCCAGGGCAGCAGATAGTGTCTCCGTAACCTTTCAAACTCACCTAAACCTTTCAAAGCCTTTCACCCCCTTGCATTTGCCATAGCGGTTATTGTATCATTGCGCTCTCGAAAAAAATGTTTTCCGGGCAATTTTCCGGGTAAAAACACGAAAAACAACCAAAAAAAGCGCAATTATGCCAGTAAAAAAGAAAGTAGCCCCAAAACGTAAAGCCACAGCCAAGCTGCGTGCAATGGGTAGCAGCATCATGACGGAAGCAAAAAAAATCCGCAAGGCAAGTCCACGCAAAAAATGGACGACATGCGTAAGTGGAGCTGCGAAAAAGCTGAAAAGGAAAAAGTAACCCGCTTCCTTCCATGACAACCGGTCCCCGCCCCATCCTGGATGGGAAAGAATTTAACAGGTTCTTTCCTTATCAGCCAGATCGTACCGATCCGATCGTGCATCGCAACGGTACGGTTGAGGATGCGGTGGCCGTGATGGCGAAAGTTGCCGAGCAGTATAAAACAGATACTGCGTTGTTGGCTCCACTTCTCAAGGGAGACACGATCGGTAAGACAGCCGAAAACATCTGGAATTTCATCTACACCTACATCCAGTACCGCGAAGATGATCAGGACGTCGAACAGATCAGGCGACCACTACGCACCTGGACAGATCGCCAGGCGGGAGTTGACTGTGACTGCATGAGTGTTTTCGCCAGTTCGATTTTAAAGAACCTGGGGATTTCGCATTATTTCAGGATCACCAAGTATGGCGGCGCTGAATTTCAGCATGTGTATGTGATTATTCCGCGAAGCAATGTTTCAGGAACGGCAGGGTATATTACCATCGACGGCGTGATTGATGGATTCGACAAAGAAAAAAAGTTTTCAGAAAACAAAGATTTTAATATCAACGGAATGAAAATTCAAACATTGAACGGACCCGGTGATCAGCCGTTGCTTGATTACCTGGTGGAGACCAGGAACCTGATTGAATCAAACCCGGAAACTGTGCAGGATAAAATTTGTCCTTGCGATGCAGTTCCCATGTTTGACCTGGTGATCGAAGCCTGGGGAAATCCAGCCAGGCGCGATGCGGTGGTCGCAAATAACG
>JBAXFM010000332.1:0-5392 GCA_037139855.1 Bacteroidota bacterium | reverse complement strand
AAATTGTTAACAACCCTTGGATTTAAGAAACAGGGGGTAAATAAATACAAAAGTTTAAATTGATCCGGAAAACCGTTGAATTGTTGAAAATGATGGTTGAATTGAGGCTTTTAATTAACTTTGTCCTTGCTGCTCATGTGCGTTAATTTCCCTGGCCATGAAACAAATCATCACCCTGCTGATGTTATCCGCCCTGGCTGCCATTCTCGTTTGCAGTGGCTGTAGCAAAGAACATGTCATTACGGAAGCTGATTTTCCAAAGGTTAGGACTTTAAACGTCACCGGCATCAGCAGAACCTCGGCAGCAGGCGGTGGTAATGTTTACAACCAGGGAATCTCGCTGGTTACAGTCCGTGGATTATGTTTCGATACCATGCCAAACCCCACCATATCCGGGCACATTGTTTTGAGTGGCAGAGGCGGAGGTGAATTTTATGGTTATATGTCAGGCCTTTTACAGAATTCAACCTACCATGTGAGGGCCTTTGCCACCAATAGTGCCGGCACTGCCTACGGTGAGGAAAAAACATTCCGGACCCTCTGGGACAGCGGCTTTGCAACGGTATCTACCAGGAATGTTGCTGTTTCCTTTTCCTGGATGGAAATTGGCGGAAATGTTACTGACGCAGGCGGGTCGCCCGTAACCGAATACGGGATAATCTGGGGAACCTCACCCCTGCCGGCAGCCGGCAGCATTAAAGTCGCATGCGGCATTGGAACTGGTCAGTTTTCCACGGTTATCCATGGATTGATGATGAATGTGCCTTATTATGTCAGGGCTTATGCCATCAATACCCGGGGAACTTCCTATGGAGAGCAGCAACTCATCAGGACCATCAACTATCCGTTTTTAACCGTTCCGGGCAGTTTCCAGGGGTGGAACCCGGCCGATACTTCGACGATTATCGCATCGGTGAACCTGGATGGTATGTATGAAGGCTACGTCTGGTTCCCGGCTTACACCGAATTCAAATATGCCGATGGTTCCTGGAACAGTGTTTGGGGTGATAACAACCATGATGGCCATCTTCAGTTGAACGGAGCCAACATTTCAGTTACTCCTGCTGGTTTCTATAAACTCAACGTTGATTTTACAGGCTTAACGCATTCCATGATCCGCACAGAATGGGGAATTGTTGGAACCGCCACGCCGGGAGGATGGACCTTGGATACCGATCTTTCATATGGAACTGCTACGAGGGTATGGACAGTAACCATGAACCTGTTGGCCGGCGAGCTGAAATTCAGGGCAAACCACAGCTGGGACCTTTATTATGGCGACGACAACAATGATGGATTGCTTGAGCAGGATGGTAACAGCATCAACGTAGGCACCGCTGGTAAATACACCATTGTGCTGGATTTCAGAAAACCGGTTTACCGGTATACCTTGATTCAAATCTGAACTGGTAAAATGCAAGATGGTAAAATCTAAAAGGGTTCCACAGCTCCCTTGTGGATGGCAGTCACCTCATTGACTAAACGCTCCGGTGAGATGACTTTAACAGCCAAACCATAGGAAAGTATCTCCATCACCAGGTCGCGGGTAATGAAGAGGGTTAGTTTGATTCTGAGTTCCTGGTCATTATCGGTCAGAACCTCCTGGGATTCGTGGATCGGGTAGCTTTTAATGTATTTTCCCTGCTCAGGCTCAAATGAGAGGATGATCTCCTCCGGCATGGCATCATCGGGATTGATCACCCCGAAACAATACCGGAACATTTCGTTGACATCCAGGTTCGGCGGGTAATCGAACCGGCCTGGCGTGATTTGAAAATCGCTGATCCGGTCGAGACCAAAAGTTTTAATTCTTCGGTCGTTCCGGTCCTTCGCCAGCAGGTACCATCTGCCCTTCGACTCTTTCAGCGCATAGGGTTCCACAAGCCGTTCCCTGGGTGCATCGCTGTCGAATTTCTGATGGACCAACAAAAGGACCACATGGTTTTTGATCGCATGAAGCAGACCGTAAAAGTGATGTGGGCCGTGTGCCCGCCGTTTTTCAAAAAACATGAATTGGGTAATGTCACTGACCATTTTCAGCGAATTGATGGTGTCGATTGATTCGATCATGCGGTTGTTCAGGTCGCTTTGCTGGTCCTCGGCAATAAAATAGACCCCGGTAGAGAAATCGAACCGGATGTCAACCTTAAACAACGCCCTGATTTCATTCAGGTCGCGGATGAAGGTGCGGTTTGATACCGAAAGAGGGCGGTCATGGAATTCCGATTCCTTTCCAAGGTATTCGTTGATCTCCTTAAAGGTGGCTTCGCCACTGGTGCGAAGTTTCTTGATGATGGTGAGGTACCTGAAAATATAGTCTTGCTTTGCCATGGCGGGTTTGATTCATTTCAGCTTCATGTGGATTTATCTCCTGGGAATTGTAAACAAAAAAGTACTTCCTATACCGGGTGTGGATTCCACCCAAATCCTCCCACCATGCAATTCCACTATTTTCTTACAATGTGCCAGGCCAATACCAGTTCCCTCATATTCATGCTGGTTATGTAAACGCCTGAAAATCATGAAAATCTTTTCTCTGTGTTTTTCCTCAAAGCCAATGCCATTGTCCTTAATTGAAAAGATCCATTCTTTTTCCTGATTTGCGACTGAAACTATAATTTCCGGATTAACCTCCTTTTTATGGAATTTAATGGCGTTGCTTATGAGGTTCTGGAACAACAATCTCAATTCAGTTTCATAGCCATTTACGATGGGCAGGTCATGAAAACTTATACTTGCCCTGTTTCGCTTGATAACATCCGTCATATCCATGATAACTTCACCCAAAATTTTATTGCAATCCACCATGGTCAGTACGGCAAATTTTCCCAATAATGAATATTCCAGCAGCGCAGTCACGAGATTCCTCATCCGCAATGCCGAGGCAGAAATAAATTCGACGTATTTATTCCCGTCTTCATCCAGTTTGCCGGAATATTCCTGGTTGAGAAGCTGAGTAAAATTGGTAAGCGTCCGAAGCGGCTCCTGCAGGTCGTGTGAAGTGATATAAGAAATCTGCTCGATTTCCGTGATGCGGGAATCGAGTTGTTTATTCAGGAGTTCGAGTTGCCTGGTACGGTCGGCAACACGTTGTTCCAGTTCGGTGTTAAGTTTGTGGATTTCTTCCTCTGCCCGCTTACGATCGGTGATATCATGAATAACGGATAGGCGGGTGACGCGTCCATTCCACAAAATGTAACTGACATTAATTTCAACCGGAAACAGAGATCCGTCTTTCTTGCGATGCCAGCGCAGCGGTACATGTGTATCCTTCTCTTTCATTGATTTAATCGATTCCTGCGGATAAACGGAGATATCCAGACTCCTTATCGAGGAAAATTCTTCATGCGAATAACCATAAAGTTGTGTCGCAGCTGTATTCACTTCGTAGAGTTGGCCGGTCTCATTGTCAACGAGAAAAACCGGATTGGAGATGGCTTCGAAAAGCTGGTGGTATTTTTTCTCGCTTTCATGTATCTTATCTTCCGCCCGCTTGAGCAGGAAGGATTCAACGATTGCAGGAGCCAGAGCATCAACTGCTTCCAGTTCCTCGTCGGTATACCCGTTTTCACGATTGCCCATTGCGATGGTGATCTTTCCATCCTGCCCAATGGTCACCAGCGGATCAAGAGCTGATTCAATGAGTCGACGGTTATAAAAACCTGCTTCCCGCAGTCCCTTTTCTGTATTCGTTTCTGCTCGTTTGTGGGCTACAAAGGCATCATAGATGAGTTGGAGACTGAGCTGGATGCTGTCCCGGAAACACTCGATGAGATGGAGCGTTTTCTGAATAAACGCGTTTTCTTTTTTGTCCCGGATGCAGATGGTGCCAAAAATCTTGCCATCTGGCCAGGTAAGCGGAAGTCCGCAGTAAGAAATCATCCCCATCCTGATGTCCGGGTTGTGATCCCAGTCCTTGTCTTTCAAGGCATTGGGCACAACCAGCCCTCGTCGGGTGCTCATAACCGCTTCGCAATACAGTCCTGTTTTCAGTGGCGTTTTTTCGCCGCGATGGTATACGTTGTCAGGGCTGTGACTGGCAATGAACACTTCAATTTCGTGAGCATGAACGCGCATGATCAGCGCCGCCGGAATCTCCGAGATCTCAGCCAGCATATCGATGTTGATCTGCCATTTCCTGAGATCCTTTTCGGGCACCTCGATTTCATGAAGTATCTGAAATGTTGATTCTGTCACTTCGTCTGACATTATCCTGATGTTATATCGTGTAAAATTTGGAACAAAGGTGCATCCTTCACAATCCGTTCTCCTTTAATTTTCGTATTATCAAAGAACAATGGTCATGTGCCCGACAGGACGGTGATGTTTCGGTTTTTGAGAAGTTCTTCGAATAATAATGTATCGTTCTTTGAACCCTCATACATTCCCCAATGAATGGGAATGGCTATGCGGGCTTTTGTATCTAAAACAACCTCCGTAGCTTCTTCAACACTATTCATGGTATATGTCTGCCCCAATGGCACCAGGATAATATCACATTTGATTTCCTTCATTTCAGGAATTCTTTCAGTATCTCCCGTGTGATAGACTGAAATGCCATCAAAATCAATTACATAACCAAGGTAATTGCTGATTTTCAAGTGAGCATTTTTGACAATGTTATAAGCAGGGACAGCTTTGATCACCAATCCGATTGCACTGATTGTTTCACCCGGGACCATCGGTTGTATATTCAGGTAGCCCTCTTTTTTCAGTTCATCCTGGCATGCCTGTGATACAATAAATCTGGTCTCCTTCACGGCAATCATTGCGATATCAGGAAGTGACATATGATCCCCATGATCATGGGTGATCAGGATCATGTCGGCTTTGTCAACGGATTTTAACTGGTAGGGATCTATGTAAATAGTATATCCCTTGTAAATAATTTTAACCGAAGACTGTCCAAGCCATTGGATTGATCTTGCAAAATTCAAAATATTACCGGATTCCTGTATCTGTTCCATAACCGTATTTATTTTAATATTAAGAGTTTGAATATGTGTAAGGTAATTAAAAAAAGTCTCTTATTGAAATAAGAAATAACGTGAAACTCAATTTTATTGTTGATCAGAATTATTCCAAAAATACAAAGATATTTGAGATCGTTGGACATTAAATATTGAAATTCTGATTGAACGGGTTTCATCATCGTTTAGGTCAATTTAATTCTTCCCAGACCACCCATCAGTTCTTTTTCATATCTTTATAGTCAGAATCTGCCTCCGATGCGTTTTTGCAACAAAAACACCCTGCTGGTTATACTGCTTTGCTTTTGTCTGAATGGCTTTTCCCAGGGCGAATTCAACAACTGGTATTTCGGTATATATAATACCATAACTTTTAATTACGGCGCGCCACAGGGACAATACAGCGGGCCCGGGGTAAATAC
>JBAXFM010000331.1:0-5518 GCA_037139855.1 Bacteroidota bacterium | reverse complement strand
CCGTTCCCGATGAACGCGAACCTTACTGCATCGTGATCCCGCCTCCGAATGTAACGGGAGTGCTGCACATGGGACATATGCTCAACAACACCATCCAGGATATACTGGTTCGCCGGGCCAGAATGTTGGGCAAGAATGCCTGCTGGGTTCCAGGAACCGACCATGCTTCCATTGCCACCGAAGCAAAGGTGGTAGCGAAACTCAAAGACCAGGGGATCGATAAAGCCAGCCTTACCCGCGAGCAATTTCTTGATCATGCCTGGGAATGGAAGACAAAACACGGGGGTATCATCCTGGATCAGTTGAAAAAACTTGGCGCATCATGCGACTGGGAGCGTACCTGTTTCACCATGGATGAAGCCTTGTACGATTCCGTGATTGATGTATTCATCGACCTGTACAACAAGGGCTTAATATACCGTGGCATACGGATGGTGAATTGGGATCCCAGGGCGTTGACGGCGGTTTCGGATGAAGAGGTGAATTACAAGGAAGTAAATTCGAAGTTATATTATGTCCGGTACAGGGTAGAAGGTACCCAGGATGAGTGGATCACCATTGCCACTACCCGCCCGGAGACCATTTTGGGAGATACCGCTATTTGTGTGCATCCTGAAGATGAGCGTTACCTGCATCTGAAGGGGAAACGTATCCTTGTGCCATTGCTTAACCGGTCGATTCCGGTGATTTTTGATGAATATGTTGACCGGGAATTTGGTACCGGCGCATTGAAAGTTACCCCGGCCCACGATATCAACGACTACAACCTTGGACTCAAGTACAAGCTGGAAGTGATCGATACGTTTAATCCGAATGGCACCATGAGCGAGGCTGCCCGGTTGTTTGTAGGGGAAGACCGGTTTGTGGTGCGGCGGAAAATTACCGAAGAACTGAAAAACAACGACCACATTGTTAAAATTGAGGAGTACACCAACAAAGTAGGTTACTCGGAACGGACCAATGAGGTGGTTGAACCACGCATCTCGGTTCAGTGGTTCATGAAAATGAAAGAGCTTGCCAAACCGGCGCTCGACATGGTTGAGGACGATACGATTCTGTTTCATCCGGCCAAGTATAAAAACATGTACCGGCACTGGATGTCAAATGTAACCGATTGGTGTATTTCACGCCAGCTTTGGTGGGGACAAAGAATTCCGGCATACTATCTTCCCGACGGAACATTTGTTGTGGCGAAGTCCAAAGAACAAGCCTTAATCATTGCTCAATCAAAAATCGAAAATCGAAAATCGAAAATTACCCTGGATGATCTGAAACAGGATGAGGATGTCCTTGATACCTGGTTTTCAAGCTGGCTATGGCCTATTTCTGTTTTTGACGGCATCCGGCATCCCGATAATCCCGATATCAAATATTACTATCCTACCAATGACCTGATTACCGCTCCCGAAATTATCTTTTTCTGGGTGGCCAGGATGGTCATGGCCGGATGGGAATATCGCAAAGCAATACCCTTTAAAAATGTCTATTTTACCGGTATTGTGCGAGACAAGCAAGGACGTAAAATGTCAAAATCGCTTGGCAATTCGCCCGAACCGCTCGACCTGATCAGGCAGAATGGCGCCGATGCTGTTCGGGTTGGTATGTTGCTATGTTCGCCTGCCGGGAATGACTTGCTGTATGATGATGCCCTCATCGAACAGGGTCGCAATTTCTGCAACAAACTATGGAATGCCATGCGGCTCGTGAAAGGCTGGCCGGTTGATGATTCCATGGCACAACCAGCTGTGAATAAAGTATCGGTTGAATGGTTCAACGCGGCATTCAACGCTTCCCTGCTGAATATCAGTGCACTTTACGATGATTACCGTTTGTCGGAGGCCTTGATGGCCGCCTATAAACTCGTGTGGGATGATTTCTGTTCCTGGTTCCTGGAAATGATCAAACCCGCATTCCAGCAACCCATCGACCGCCCGACTTATCAGGCAGCAGCCGGTTTCTTTGAAAAACTTTTAAAGGTGTTGCACCCATTCATGCCTTTTATTACCGAAGAGATCTGGCATATCTTTGAGGAACGGGCATCAGGGGAGTCTATTATGTTGTGCCTTCAGCCAGTACCCGAAAGTTATGAACAACGTACGATCGATAAATTCGGTTACGCCGAAGAGGTGATCATGGCTATCAGGAATGCACGCAAGGAAAAGAATATTCTTCAGAAAGAGTCTATCAGGTTGTACATCCGAAAAAACAACAGTGAAGCGCAGGATACTACTTTCGACGAGCTAGTCATGAAACTTTGCAACATCACAGAACTTGAGTATGTTGCTGAAAAAATCGAAGGAAGTCTCTCATTTGTGGTTGGATCCACCGAATTTTTCATTCCGCTGACCGGAAAAATAGATATAGCCGAAGAATTGAAAAAGCTGGAGGAGGAGTTGGCATATACGACCGGTTTTCTCGAGAAAGTCATGCAGAAACTGAGGAATGAAAGTTTTGTAAAAAACGCACCTGCTGCCGTCGTCGATTCCGAGCGCAAAAAGCAGGATGATGCAGCAGCCCGCATCCGGGTGCTGGAAGAACAGATCAGAAGTATCCGGGTATAAAATAATTTTTGCGAAAATCAGTGCTTTAATCAGCGAAAATCTGCGAGAAAAAATGAAAATCATAGATAAAACCAAACCAGTGATGGTTACCGGGGCAACCGGTTATGTTGCCGGCTGGATCGTTAAAAAACTCCTCGATGAAGGGTTCACGGTTCATGCAACCGTTCGAAACCCTGAAAACAAAGAATCTCTCAAATATCTGGACGCCATCGCTGCCAGATCGAAGGGAACTATTCTTTATTTTAAAGCCGATTTGCTTACCGAAGGGGCATACGATGCGGCGATGGAGGGATGTGAGCTGGTATTTCACACGGCGTCACCATTTACAAGTAAGATCAAAGATGCGCAGAAAGAACTCGTTGACCCGGCGCTGATGGGGACGAAGAATCTTCTTGGTTCCGCAAATCGCACCCAATCAGTCCTGCGTGTGGTGGTTACCAGCAGTTGTGCCGCCATCATTGGCGATGCAAAAGATTGTGTTGGTTATCCCAATGGCATTGCTACAGAGGCTCAATGGAATATAACTTCCACCGTTGACCACCAGGCATACTCGTACTCAAAAACGGTTGCTGAAAAAGCTGCATGGGAAATGAACAAAGTGCAGAACCGGTGGGATCTGTTGGTTATCAATCCCTCCCTGGTGATTGGTCCGGGGATCAATCCTGACGCCACCTCCGAAAGCTTTAACCTGGTACGCCAATTGGGCGATGGCAGCATGAAGTCAGGGGTTCCCTCTTTTTCCATCGGGGTAGTTGATGTCAGAGATTTGGCAGAGGCACATTTTTCAGCCGGTTTTAAACCTGAAGCCATTGGCCGGCATATTATTTCGGCAGAGAATACGGATTTTATGACAATATCCTCTTTCCTGCAAAAGAAATACGGCACTGCCTATCCCTTTCCAAGAAGGACTATACCTAAATTTCTTGTGTGGCTTATTGCGCCAACAGCAGGTTTCAAGCGAAAAATGATCCGCTTGAATGTTGGCTACCCATGGAGAGTGGATAACAGCAAAAGCATCAAAGCCCTGGGAATGAAATACCGGCCCATGGAGGCATCAATTGTTGAAATGTTTCAACAGATGATTGACAATAAGGCTTTCTGAGTTTTTCAGATGCGGCTTCAGCAACCAGGAAGAACTCTGGCTCCCCTCTCCCTGGGGAGAGGGGTCAGGGTGTGAGGCATTAGCCGGCTCAAGGGATGAGGCATCAAATAGCAATGGATCAGGAAGACGGTTCTTTGAACTGGACTTTTTCCCGATGGCAAACCAGCTGCACCACATCTCTCGCCGATTTTATCGCCACCGGCAACCCACCCCCGGGAATGGTCCAATGTCCGATGAAATAGAAGTTTTTTAACCCCGGCAATTCGCTCTTAACGGGTGATTGCGCGATGATGTTTTTTCCGGGGAGCCATCCCTGTACACTGCCTTTCCAGTTGTGGGTATACCGATGAAATGTGGCCGGTGTGGCAACATCCACCACTTCGATTTTCTCTTTCAATCCATCGAATTTTGCATCTGCAGCATCAATCATCATTTGAGCGAATTTCTGCTTTTCTGCCTGATATCCTGACGGATCCGACTGGCGGAGGTTAATCCAATAATCGGCATTGCTGGTATAATAGCTGATGGAGACTACGGTTTTTCCGGTAGGGGCAAGGGTGGGATCATAATTGTTTACATGAACCTCCATGCGCTCATATTTGGTGCCATCAGGTGATATCAACGGCTCTGCCAGCGGGAAACGCAAAAAATGGGATTGATTTTCAAAAGTAGCTGCAACGCCAAGGGAGACCAAAAACACCGAAAAATAGACCTTCAGCTTTTCCTGGTTGTGAAGTTCCATGATGGTTTTATCCGTAAATTTTCCTTCCAGGGCTTTGAACAGGGTAAAATTCCAGTCGGCTGCAGAGATAGTGATGTCAGAAGAGATCAGTTCCCCTGTTGTCAGACGGATTCCTCTTGCCTGTTTATTCTCCACCATGATTTTTTCAACTTCAGTATTGTACCTGATTGTCCCGCCCAATTCCAGATACTTTCGTTCAATGTTTCCCACGAACCCAACAGAACCTCCGATGGGGTATCCTGTCCCTTTCAGGTCATTGAATGCCAGCGGCATGGTAAGGATCAGCAAGGGCATCTCATCGCCGTCAAAGAGCAGCCTGAATGCCTCTTTCAGAAAAGGATTCTTTAACTGATCAGCAAAAGTGAAATTGGTTTCCTTTTTTATCTTGTTCAGGAAAAATAGCAGCGGAAGAAATCTGATATAACTGATTTTCCGATACCATGGCAGCAGTTGCGGAACTGATCTGATTCTGGGAGGAATTTCGAAGGATTGCATCCTGCGTATGGTACGAATCAGTTTTCTGATGGCTGTTTCATCCTCAGGAGCGATGGAAAGCAGGTATTTTTCCAGCCTTACAAGGTTGGTGTACAGGTGAAACACTTTATCACCATGAATATCCCGGTTCTCTTTTACCTCAATCTCCATCCGCACCTCATGATGAACAAACCGGATGGATTCCATGTCGATCAACTCCGACCAGAGCAAATAAAACGGATTGCTTTTTCCCGAGCCCAGCAGCCATTGCAGTCCGCTTTCAAACGTATACCCATTCCGCTGCCAGCTCGTGCATAACCCGCCAAACGTGGAATGGCGCTCGAAAATCGTGGTTTCGAATCCATTCATCTGCAGGTAGCACCCGGCAGACAATCCCGCCACCCCGGCGCCGATGATGTTTACTTTCATGGCGTAAAGGTACGATTTACAGTTGACGAGTGACGAATGACAAATGACGAATGACGAATCCCCCTGTCATTCGTCATTCGTCATTCTTTTCAAATGTTTCCCGCGTTGAAATTTACCGTACCTTTGCAGACCATTTAAAAAAGCCCATTTAATCAATTAACATGCAGGATATCAGAAATATCGCTATTATTGCCCACGTTGACCACGGGA
>JBAXFM010000330.1:0-5532 GCA_037139855.1 Bacteroidota bacterium | reverse complement strand
GGGGGTTCCACGGTAGTGCTGCTGTTTGAAAAAAACAAAATCCGCATCGATGAAGATTTACTGATTAATACTTTAAAGGGTTATGAAACGGTGATCAAAGAAGGAGAAAGGATTGGTGATATTCCATTATCTTCTTTTAAGGTGCGTCCGTGAAGAAAAATTCTCCAGGTTTCATCCTTTTTGCAATGCCAATTGGTTTTCTCTGAATTTTTGCGGCTTACTCCTTTATGTTTTCTTCGAAAGTAACCATAAGTTTTTTATAATTTTACATCTCATTAATGAACAAATCATGAATGCATCAGAACTAATTGAACAAGCAAAGAAATATCAAACAAGTGTGTTGGACCTGAGTAACGCTGGATTATCTGAAATCCCTTATGGTCTTTACCAACTGGAGAGACTCAAAGAATTAAACCTCTCTAACAATAAAATCAGAAAGATTAAGAACCTCCCGGCACGATTAACAACATTAAAAATAAATGAAAACAAAATTAGTAGGATTGAGAATCTCCCTCCAGGATTGAAAACATTGCAAATATCACAGAATCAAATCGAAAAGCTTGAGAACTTTCCTCTGGGACTTACAGAATTAAAAATTTCGAACAACTACATTTCTAAGCTTGAGAATCTTCCGGAGGGGCTTAAAGAGTTATATTTGATAGACAACCGCGATATCAATACTCTTGAAAATCTTCCCCGTAGTCTGACTAATTTGTATGTAGGTGAAAACAACATCAGGAAGCTGGAGAACCTCCCACAGCAACTTTTCAAGTTGAATATATCTAAAAATAACATCAAGAGGCTGGAGAATCTTCCCCCGGGGTTGTCAATATTGATTATAAATGACAATCAAATCACTAAGCTTGAGAATCTTCCTCAGATGCTCGGAACATTGGAAATTTCAAACAATCAGATAAGTGAGGTTGAAAACCTTCCTGAGGGGCTAATTAATTTATATGTAACAAACAATCAAATCGAAAAACTTCATAACCTTCCCGAGGGACTGAGAATTTTGGATGTAGAACACAATAAAATCAGTAAATTTGAGAAGCTTCCCAAGACGCTGTGGAAATTTGCCGCTCGTTCAAATAAGATATCTGATCTAACCCCTTTATTGTTTGATTTATCAGACAGAAGAATTCCGATTTCCTTATCAGTTACTGCCGAATCAGCGTTTTGGTTTGGAGACAATCCATTAACAACACCTCCCCCTGAAATTGTTAGACAAGGCACAGATGCTGTCCTAAAGTATTTCGCTGAAATTGAAAAAGGTATGGATTACCTGTTTGAGGCAAAACTGTTGATTGTCGGAGAACCTGGTGCAGGAAAGACTACCCTTTTCCGAAAGCTTGAAAATCCAAATTCCCCACTTCCTTTTTCTGAAGAAACAACAAAAGGTATAGACATTCATTCGCTCACCTTACAAAATAAAATTTCCGGAAAAACAGAATTTCGTGTCAACCTTTGGGACTTTGGAGGACAGACCATTTATCATGCCACCCACCAATTTTTTTTAACTAAAAGATCGTTATACATCCTCGTCACTGATGGAAGAAGAGAAAATACCGACTTTAATTATTGGTTGCAGGTCATTGAACTGCTAAGTGGGTCAAGTCCCGTCATCATTGTTCAAAATGAAAAAGATAGTCGCAAGCCCGACATTGATGTAAGAGGTCTTCAGGATCGGTTTAAAAACATCAAAGAAATGCATTCGCTTGATCTGAGTAGTGATGTCGATAAGATAAAGAAGTTGAAGGATGCAATCAGCTACCATATTCAACAACTCGATCACGTTGGACAGGAACTCCCAACCCAATGGATTGATGTACGAAAAAAACTCGAGACCAGTTCAAACAAAGTTCCCTATATCACGAGAGATGAATATCTTGCAATCTGTAATGAAAAGGGAATAAAGGATAAGGTTACCGCCAGGATCCTCAGTGGTTATTTGCATGATATTGGCTCATTTCTGCATTTTCAGGATGATCCATTGCTTAGCCATTATTTATTCTTAAGAAACGAATGGGCTACGGATGCTGTATATGCAATATTTGATGATGATATTATTAAATCCGGAAGAAAAGGTCATTTTGATAAAGATGACATAATTCGCATACTCAATACTGAAGATTATCACCAAATGCATGACGAGGTAATTCAATTGATGGTTAAATTTGAATTAGCATATAGAATTCCTGATCAGACAAAGAACCAATATGTAATTCCGCAACTGTTGAAAGTCGAGAAACCCAGATATGAATGGAATAACGAAAGAAATATTTACCTTATCTTTCAATATACGTTCCTGCCTAAAGGATTGATGAGCAGAATTAATGTGAAACTTCATTGTTACGCTGCAAATTTTGAACAGTTATGGAGGTCAGGTGCAATCTTGTATCGATCGGATACCAGAGCAGAAGTTATAGAAACATATGGGGAACGTAAGATATCTATTCGGGTTGAAGGTAAAAATTCAAAAGAGTTACTGACAATTATTTCCGAAACAATTGACCTTTTAAACAAAGGGTATGAAACAATTGAATATGAGAAAATGGTGCCCTGTAATTGTGAAAAATGTAAGGATGCCCCAATACCGTTTTTTTTTAAACATTCAGTATTACAAAAACGTTTGGAAAGAGGAAGAAATACGATTGATTGTGAAGAATCTCTGACAGATGTCAGAATCAATCAATTACTTGACGGAGTTTTTACGGATAGATCATCGATTGCCCGCACAGAACCAACTGAAAGTTCAATGTATCCTTTAAAATTTTTCATCTCATATTCAAAACATGATACCGAAGATTTGGAAAGATTCAAGAAAGTGCTGGCACCCTTGCGTATAAAAGGATTGCTAATCACTTGGGATGATACGGATATTATCCCAGCTGAAGAATGGGACGATAGAATTGAAGAAAAAATATCAGATGCCGATGTGATCGTTTTTCTTACAAGTATTGATTCCCTGGCCACCAATTATATTGCATCCAGGGAAATGCAAATGGCAGCAGAAAGACAGAAGAAAAGTGAGGTTTTAATTTTGCCGATAATTCTTGATGATAGTCTCTGGGAAAAGACTATTTTGGCAAATTTCAATGCACTGCCTGTAAAGGGGAAACCGATCCACTCTAAGCAATGGGACACAATAGATGTTGCATGGACAAATGTTGGTAGAGGAATTGATAGATTGATCAGCGAGTTCCAAAATCGGCGTATTGTTTACAGATAACTTTATCAGCCAGATTGAAAGTTTCTGGCTGTAGTCAAATCCGCTTCAGCAAAATCACACCAAACCAAGTCCCGTGGATCACACCATGGCACCTGATCAACCTCCATTTTGTTTTTCTACAAATACATATATTAATTTGTTACGAATGCTGAGTTGCTATCTTTTGCTCAATTTTGATAAAACATATTCACGGTTATTCAAAAATACTTTATTATTCGATAATTTAATCGCGCGGTTGAAACACTCCAATGCCTTCTCGTTCTCATTCAACCTCAAATAGGAAAACCCGATCGAATTCCATATATCTCCGGTGGTATCAGGCGTGATTTTCATGTGGGTGTAAAAATCATCAATGGCTGCCTGGTTCTGATTGATCGCTTGTTTTAACAGTGCGCGGTTAGCATACCCATTAATCGAATTTGGATTTAACGTCAATGAAAGATTCATATCAGCCAGCGCCAGGTCATATTTACCAGTGGCTGCATAGGCTGCTCCACGGTTTTGAATGGGCAACTGCTCATTTGGATAAATGGCAAGGCATTGGTTGTAATCAAAAATGGCCAGATCGAATTTTTTTTGAGAAAAATAGATATCTCCCCTGTTTATCATGGCATCCTTTTCAGCTTTGTTAATTTCGATGGCTCTGGTGAACATTTCAAGCGCTTTACTTTTTTGCTTATCAATTTTATAAATAAGCCCGAGATTCGTATATGCTTTACTTGATGGAACAACAGAAATGGCTTGATCCCATAACACAGCACTGTTTTTCCATGTTGATGCTTGTTGAAAAGTTAATATGGTAAGAATGAGTGAAACCAGTATTAGTATCGTAAAAGCCAAAGGAGTAGGTTTGCCGGAATGTGCATCAGCCCATTTCTGAAAATAATGACCTGCCGCCAGAAAGAGACCGATCATTGGAATGTAGGTATAACGATCGGCAATAATCGCGCTTCCATTAGGATAAAACTGCAATACGAGTGCAAGATTAACAAGGTAGAACAATATCGCGAAGGTAATAAGCCTGTTCTTCCGGAATCCGGTGATGATGAGGATAACAAGAATCAAAGTCATCAAAGGTGATATATAATAAATAATGGGCAATGCTTCGTTGACAACAGGATATGGATAAAATGCACACAGGTTTACCGGAACAATTGCCATCAGAATATACATCATGATACCGTAAAAACCGAAAAAAAACTTGAAATGAGAAGGGATCATCAAGGTATCACTTACCTCTCCCGTAATGGGTTGACCATTTAAAGTAAGCAACCCGAAGATAACGGCTACCAAAAAAAAGGGGATCTTCTCAATATAACTCCGGGGTTCGTTAAGCCTGTTGTAGTAATAATCAATAACAATGAGTACGACCGGAAAAACAATGGCTGCCGGTTTCGATAACAGCGATAAAATGAACAATCCAAAAACGGCCGACAGTCTGAGCAGTGTTCGTTTCTCCAGAAAATTAAGATAAGCGATTAATCCTGCCATAAAAAAGAACGAATAAAGCACGTCTTTCCGCTCTGACACCCATGCAACCGATTCCACATGAAGAGGGTGTATCGCGAAAAGTAATGCTGTGATAAATGCCGTCCATGGTTTTTTCCCGGATAATTGAAAAATAAAAACAAACACCAGCAGCACATTCATTAAATGAAGCAACAGATTTACAACATGATACAAAGTAGCATCGTTACCTGAAATGGCATAGTTCAGTGCGAGTGTTAGCATGGTGAGCGGATGGTAATTCCCCTGTACCCTTTCGGTTACAATTTCTTTGAAATTGCTCAGCGATTGAATAGTCTGGTTATTGTAAGCATAATCCATGTCGTCCCAGTTTACAAAATCCGCTTTAAAAACAGGAATAAATGCGAGGCAGGCAAGCATCATACACACAAGAGGCATACGGTAAAAATGGATGAGTCCTTGTGCCGGAACTTTCCTTACGGGTAATGGTTTCTTTTTGAGTTCCTGTTTTTTCGACATTTTTGAGGTTTGATAAAATTTAACTTGTTCAACAACTATAACTTCTTTAATCGAATGCTTTGTAAAAACATGGTGGTATCTTTTTAGCTAAATTACGCAAGTTTTGGTGTTGAAATAGTACTATCCAGGCTACATGCCAATGCAATTTCAAAGTGATTCCATACTGAATATTCCGGACAAACAGTGCCACTCATTCCGGAGTAAACCGTGCCAGTGATTCCGGTGCAAACCATGCCACTGATTCCAGCGTAAAGTGAGCCAACTTTTCAAAGGAAAACAGGGGTGATAAAAGTACTATTTTTTTCAATTGATTTTCT
>JBAXFM010000329.1:0-5556 GCA_037139855.1 Bacteroidota bacterium | reverse complement strand
CATATACATAGGGAAACTCAAGACCCTTTGCTGCATGGATCGACATGAGGGTTACCCTGTCGAGATCGTCGGGGTTCCCTTTGTCGGCATCGGTGACCAGGGCGATATCCTGCATAAATTCATCCAGGGTGCGTACCACATTTGGTTCGATTTCACCGGTTTCGATGTTGGTTCGCGGTGATTCGGAAAATTCCTTGATGGCATTGAGCAACTCCTCAAGATTCTCAAAACGGCTCACCCCTTCAGGGGTTTTATCATCATACAATTCCTTCATCAAACCTGAGGATCCCGATATATGCTTGGCTAATTCATAGGCATTCTTTGAACCCAGCATGGCGGTGAAACTCTTGATCATGGTCACGAATCCGTAAACCTTCTGCGAGGTTCCGTCCGGGAGCCGGATGTTGTTCTCCGCAGGATTTTCAATCAGTTCGAATATGCTTTTCTTATGTTCATCGGCCAGTACCACCAGCCGCTCCAAGGTCGTTTTGCCGATTCCACGGGCCGGGAAGTTGATGATTCGCAGCAAGGCGTCTTCATCGCGGTTGTTGATGGTAAGACGGAAATAGGAGAGGAGGTCCTTGACTTCTTTGCGCTGGTAGAATGAAACACCCCCATAAATCCGGCAGGGGATGTTCAACCGCCGCAAGGCTTCTTCGTGAGCACGCGACTGGGCATTGGTACGGTAAAGGATGGCAAAGGCGGTATTCTGAAGCTGGTGGTTCATCTTGTTTTCAAAGATGGATTGTGCCACCAGATTGGCCTCTTCGTTGTCGGTGGATGCTTTAATCAGCTGAATGCGCTGACCCTCTTCGTTCTCGGTCCAGATTTCCTTGAAAATCTGATTTTTGTTGTGTTCGATGATCTTGTTGGCCGCGTTGACAATGGTTTTGGTGGAACGGTAATTTTGTTCCAGTTTGAAAACCTGGTGATCGGGGTAGTCACTTTTAAAATTCAGGATGTTCTGGATGTTGGCGCCCCGGAAGGCGTAGATGCTTTGCGCATCATCGCCCACCACGCATATGTTTTCATTGTTGGCGGCCAGATTTTTGATGATCAGGTATTGGGCAAAATTGGTATCCTGGTATTCATCAACCAGGATGTAATGGAACTTTTGCTGATACTTGTACAAAATGTCCGGGAAATCGCGCAGCAGGATGTTCATGTTGAACAGCAGGTCGTCGAAATCCATGGCCGATGCGCGCCGCAATCTTCCCTGGTACTGCGTGTAGAGAAGTCCGGTCTGGGGTTTTCCGGACGAAGCATCATATTCTTTTAATTCAGGACTTTCGTTATATTCTTCTGCGGTAAGCAGACTGGTTTTGGCCGAAGAGATCCGGTGAAGGATATATCCTGCCTGATAAACCTTATCATCCAGGTTGTTTTCTTTGATCAGGTTTTTAATTACCCTTTTGGTGTCGTCGGTATCGTATATGGTGTAGTTTGGCGGATAGCCCAGCAGATGGCCTTCAATGCGCAATACACGGGCAAAAACCGAGTGAAAAGTACCCATCCACACATTTTTTGCTTCCGGCCCGACAAGCTGGATGATGCGTTCCTTCATCTCGCGGGCTGCTTTGTTGGTGAAGGTAAGTGCCAGAATGTGAAACGGATCAACCCCTTTTTCCACAAGATGGGCCACCCGGTAGGTGAGGGCCCTGGTCTTACCTGATCCGGCGCCGGCGATCACCATAATAGGCCCTTCGGTGGTTTGTACTGCCGCACGCTGGGCTTCATTGAGTTCGCTGAGAATGTTTTTTGCCATAGTTTGAATTCTGGTGCAAAAATAGGAGTTTATATGGTTGACAGTTTTTTTGATTTGAATAAAATCCGGAATTGTTAAAAACTGTATATTTGAAAATGCTAAATAAAGGATTTGTTTTCTTTTTGATGCTGGTTATCATTTGTGGTAATTCTTCGGTCATTGCCCAGCGGCATAGACAACCTGACACTACATTCCGTGTGATTGGTTTTTACCAGGGCAGTTTTGCCGATATAAATAAATATGATGTATCTAAATTGACCCATATTATTTTTTGCTTCACACATTTATCCGGCAACAGGATTTCAATGGATAACGATGAGCAGGAAAGAATCCTCAAAGGGTTGGTTGCCCTGAAAAAAAATCATCCGAATTTGCGCGTGCTTATTTCCTTCGGGGGTTGGGGTGGTTGTGAAACATGTTCTGAGGTTTTTTCAACCGACAAAAACAGACACGCTTTTGCCACTTCCGCAAGGACCATGTTGCTGAAATACAAAGCCGATGGTCTGGATTTGGATTGGGAGAGCCCGGTGATTGGTGGCTATAAAAATCACAAGGCCACCGGGGATGATAAAGCAAATTTCACCTTATTGCTGAAAGAGTTACGTAAAACACTTCCGCCAGCCAGTGAATTATGTTTTGATGCCAACTCATTTGATGAATATTTACGGCTCTCGGTTGACTGGGGCAATGCAATGCCCTTGGTTGATTTCGTAAACTTAATGACCTATGGTCTTCCCGCTGATGCGCATGGACAAACAGGCCATCACAGTGCACTGTATTCCTCTTCGTACCAGAATGAAAGTGTCAGCAAATCTGTTGAAGCATTACATGCATTGGGGGTTCCAATGGATAAAATTATTATTGGGGCTGCATTTTATGCCTTTGTGGCAGAGCATGTTGATTCAATAAACCACGGGCTTGGCAGGCCTGGCACATTCAAATGCAATGTAAATTTCAACAGGTTGCAGGAGACCTATACGGAAAGAAACGGCTATGAATACCATTGGGATTCAGTAGCTCAGGCTCCGTTTTTATATAACAAACAACTTGGAATATTTGTCACCTGTGACGACAAAAAATCTGTGTCGCTTAAAACAAGATATGCCATTGACAAGAAACTGGGAGGGATCATGTTCTGGAAATTAAATGGAGATACCTACAGGGAAGGGTTACTTGATGCAATTTACCAACAAACCACTTCAGGCAAACCATGATCATTCAAAAAGGATATGAATGACCCAACACCGGATCGATCGATAACAGACAAAATAACAATGTGTACTAATCATACCCGGAAAATGCGAATAATTTCAATTCTGATCATTTTATTTTCATTGACATGTGCCATTCAGGCACAATCTGTTCAGGAATCGATCGCTAAAAAAGCATGCAATTGCCTTGCTTCAGTAGTCACCTTAAGTGAACTGGAGGATAGTTTGCAGAATTGCATCACCAATGCCATGGCAGATCAACTGAGCGATGGTTCATTTGACGAAAACAAAGCGCTGACTACGGTTGAAGGAATACAGGGGACCTATAAGTCCATACGCGAAATCCTGCTCTCCATTTGCTTCAATGTCAGAAAGTTAATTGTAGAAGAAAAGAAGAAAAAGCACTATAAAATTTCGGCTGATTCATTGGCCAGGGAGCATTATTTAAGAGGGAATGATTTTATGGAAGCAGGTGATTATAAAAATTCCACCAAAGAATTTCAGATGGCGGTGAAACTTGACCCTGGTTTTGTATATGCGATTGACCACCTGGCCATTTCGTACAGGCGACAGGATGATTTCAAAAAAGCCATCAAATATTATAAGCAGTCGCTGGATGTTTTTCCGGAAGGAGATTTAGCCCTGTTGAATATTGCGGTTGCATATTCATTCCTGGAGGATTATGATCATTCGCTCGATTTTTACAGCAAACTCATTTTTCTATATCAGGATGATCCTGAGGGTTACTTTGGCGCAGGTAAAGTTTATTTTCTCAAATCTGATTATGAAAAGGCGCTTGACAATCTTTTTACGGCGCACAGAATGTACTTGAATACCAATTCTGAATATTCGAAGGACAGCGAAAAGCTTATCAGCCTGGTTTATTCAGCAATGAAAAAACAGAACAAACTGGATTTATTCGAAACTAAATCCAAAGAATATAATATTCAGATGAAAGAATAGCAAAATGCAAAATGCAAAGTCAAAATGCAAAATTATGGAAACCAATAACCTTTATGGATGAATGAGCTGGAAGTAATTGGCAATACAGTAGAATTTGTAAAATCGGAATTGCAACATGCCGAAGGAGGACATGACTGGTGGCACATTGAGCGGGTTTGGAAAAATGCAAAAACAATTGCCCGGTCCGAAGTGGTCAACCTGTTCGTTGTGGAAATCAGTGCCTTGCTGCATGATATTGCCGATCATAAATTTACCGGAGGAGACGAATCCATCGGCGTTGAAAAAGCCCGGAATTTTTTATCAGATCTTGCCGTAGATGAAGTGGTGATTGACCATGTTGAAAAGATCATGACGAATATCTCCTTTAAGGGGGGAAACTTTTTGCAGGATTTCTTTTCGATGGAACTGGCTGTTGTGCAGGATGCAGACCGGCTTGATGCATTGGGAGCCATCGGCATTGCCCGTGCTTTCAATTATGGCGGTTTTAAAGGCAGGGAGTTGTACAATCCTTCGATTAAACCTGAGACCGGGATGACGGTGGAACAGTATAAGCGCAGCCAGGCGCCGACGATCAATCATTTCTATGAAAAGTTGTTGCTCCTCAAAGACCGCATGAATACTGAAACAGGCAGGAGGATGGCCGAACGACGGCATCGCTTTATGGAACTTTACCTGGAGGAGTTTCTAAGTGAATGGGAGGGGAGATAAAGTGTTTTGACCTGCTTTCATTGTATCAGGATAATATTTCTACATTTGCCATTCAATTCATCCAATGCACATCACCGTTTTTCAAATAATCAATTACACGCTTATCCTGGTTCTCCTTGTATTATTTATAAGGTATCTGTGGATTGTGTTTGTACTTCGCGACGATGATCCGCTGCAATGGCCGTTTGCAGTGAAAAACGGGGACGTGTCAGCTCAATTAAAAAAGTTGAAGCGGGGATACCCGGATAAGATCAGGTTCTTCAACTGGTGGTTCCAGATCGAACGGCTTAAAAAGAAAAAGGTTCCCGGTGTATTTGTTGAGCTGGGAGTATACAAAGGTGACAGTGCCCGGGTGATTCATCATATGGACCCGTCCCGTCCGTTTCACCTGTTCGATACATTCTCGGGCTTTACAGCCGGGGATCTGAGCGTTGAAACAGGGGAGGCTGCAACCTATACGCCTGAGAATTTTGCCGATACAAATGTTCAGTCGGTTGTGAAAAGAATTAGCGGCAATAATAATATTATCATCCACCAGGGATATTTCCCGGATAGCGCTGATAATTTCCATGAAAAGGTAGCGCTGGTCAATATTGATGCCGACCTGTATAACCCGACCCGGGCAGGGCTTGAGCTTTTCTACCCGCTGCTTTCGCCCGGAGGTGTAATAATGGTGCACGATTACAATCATAAATGGCCGGGAATTACCAGGGCCGTTGATGATTTTGCCAGGAACATTCCCGAGAACCTGGTTATCCTTCCCGATACCAACGGAACAGTGATGATTATCAGGAACAAATAATTTTTTAACTTTTTTTCACAATTTCCTTGTACGGTTCAAAATAAGTTGTACTTTTGCACCCTCGAAAACCATATTATGTTTTCGATTGAATTACAAGCCGGAAACGG
>JBAXFM010000328.1:0-5566 GCA_037139855.1 Bacteroidota bacterium | reverse complement strand
GTCACGTGTCACATGTCACGTGTCACATTTTGCCGGCAAAAGTAGAGAAAAGGAAACTGATATGGAAAAGAATTCGATACGTTTTTAATCTCAAATATTCGGTAATTTAGCAGGAAATTCCAAATTATGAAAATCAAGCAGCATATTCCCAATACCCTGACGGTATTTAACCTGATAAGCGGGTTGATCGCATTGACCTTAACGTTTAAGGGAGGACCTGGTCATGAGATCAACTATGTGTATGCATCCCTTTTTATTTTTATTGCAGCAGTGTTTGATTTTCTGGATGGCAATGCAGCCCGCATTCTCAATGCCCACTCGGAACTGGGCAAGCAGCTCGATTCGCTGGCTGATCTGGTTTCATTTGGCGTGGCTCCGGGAATGATGGTCTTTCAAATGATTTCAGTTCATTGCGAGGGAAGTTGCAACATGTTTGAAAGGATGCATATCAGTCCTTATTTTGCCATGCTGATCCCTGTGTGTTCTGCTTTACGGCTGGCAAAGTTTAATATTGACATCCGGCAGGAGGTTAATTTCATTGGAATTCCCACCCCGGCAAATGCCATTTTCTTTGCTTCAATCCCTTTGGTTCTTTATGTGCAACCTGGTTTATTCAGCCTCATTCACCTCGATTTCCTGGTGACTTTCTTCTCCAATACCCGCATTCTGACCATTCTGACCGTTTTCTTTTCCTACCTGCTGATTTCGGATTTTAAAATATTTTCGATGAAATTTAAAAGCATGGCATGGATGGGTAATCAGTTACGCTATAGTTTTCTGATCATCTCCCTGACCCTTTTTATACTTTTTTTCCTGAGCGCTATCCCCGTCATCATTATAATATACATTCTGATGTCGATATTTTTTCAAAACTATATTGTGGAATAACAGCTAACGCAATTCAAAATTCTGACCCAGGTAAACTTTTCTCACGTGCGGATCATCGGCAAGTTCCTGACCGGTTCCTGCCATCAGAATCGAACCTTCAAATAAAAGATATGAACGGTCGGTGATGGAGAGGGTTTCGTGAACATTATGATCAGTGATAAGCACTCCGATATTTTTCTCTTTCAACCGGGTTACAATTTGCTGGATATCTTCTACCGCAATGGGATCGATGCCGGCAAAAGGTTCGTCGAGTAAAACAAATTTCGGATCCACTGCAAGGGACCTGGCTATTTCACATCTCCGGCGTTCGCCACCCGACAAGGTGATTCCCTGGCTTTTACGAACGTGTTGTAACCCGAATTCGTCCAGTAGTTTTTCCAGCCGTTCCCTTTGAAGTTCCTTGGTGAGACCGGTAAATTCAAGAATTGACCTGATATTGTCCTCCACGCTCAGTTGTCTGAAAATGGATGCTTCCTGTGGAAGGTAACTGATGCCACGTTGAGCCCTTTTATACATGGGTTCTTTGGTAATGTTCAGGTCATCGAGGAATACCTCACCCGACAAAGGTTTGATGAGGCCTACAATGATGTAAAAGGAGGTTGTTTTTCCTGCGCCGTTGGGTCCAAGCAACCCAACGATTTCACCCTGATTCAATTCAATGGAAACCTCATTCACAACAGTACGTTTCCTGTATTTTTTCACGATTTTTTCGGTCCTGAGGATCATGCGATGGGTTTTATTTGAGGTTAAGCGGGTTTCCTGCAGGCAAAATTAGAAAGAAAAGAATAGCGAAACGAATAATCCGAATTTTGCAACATTGGCATTGCTGAAATCATGCAGGTGACTCATGCGCCATACCGCATCGATCCGGATAATTTTAAAAATATTTTCAATTCCGGCGCCTGCTTCCCAATAGGGTTGTTTGGCAAACGACCGAAGGTTATCGGGGAAATAGGAATATTGCGCGTTCTTTTCGCTGAGGGTTCCGTAAACGCCACGAACATGGGCGACTTCTCGCCATTTCAACTTCCGGAACAAAGGTATTTTATTGAAAAGCAGTCCATTGAAATGATGTGTGTAGGAAGCGCTGATCCATGTGTCGCTGACAAACTCATAGTAGTTCATCAGGTTCGCCGCATTATCATCGTAAAAAAAGGTTTGATTTCCGTCATGAATTTTAAGCAGGGGGTAGGGCAGGGTTCCCCATATTTTCCCGGCTTCTATAATATATTTGGACCATCCGATGGTTGCAAAATTAAACCACTCCGATACATTCAACACAAATTTGGAATACTCATAGTCGCTCTTGAAAGCATTCGGCATCCCATAGGTGTAGCTTAGCTGGATGATCGGGTATACTGAACTGATGGTGACCCTGGCAAATTCTGCTGCCAGAAACCGTTCCCGAAAAGATAGTCGTGTGTCAAACTGTATTTCAGAAGTATAAATGGAATTCATAAACTGAGGTTCACGCTGCTGATCGGGAAAGACAATAAATTCAGTGGAACCCAGTGGGAAAACTTCACGATGAATAAGGTGAAGCCTATTGATGAAGCCGGAGTGCCATTCATGTTCATAGCATACCCGGTAATCACGCACCATGGTAAGTTTATTGTTTGGTCCCCTGTGAAAAAGTGAAGAAAGGAGGTTGTCGGTTGAAAATGCCGTTGGGCTTGAACCCAGTTGCTCAATATCATATTTAAAACTTGCGGTGAGATCGCGGCGCGGGTTTTTATTGAACATATAGATAAGATCAAAGCCATATTTGAAAGTCTGGTCCCAGGTACCATAGGCAAGGTATCCTCCGAGTTGTGTTTTTTTACTGAAGCTGTTTGCCGTGCGCATTCCAAAACGGAAACGGGCTCCCTCAATGGCATTATAACTGAAAAGTTTAGAGTAGGGACCGAGTTCAACCTTGCCCCAGCTCAAATAGCCAGTGAAAATCATATACAGAATATCGGTATAGGTTCTGAAAACCGGAATCGACTTCACCGAATCAACCATGGTGTAAATGCCCTGTTCTTTTGCGCTGAGTTTTTCAGGCCGGATGTCGTTCCAATAATCCTTTGATTTGGCAGTGGCGTCAGGATCAACGAAAACATCATTTGACACCCGGAAAAATCGTTTATTCTCCGGAATGTCAAATTGGAAATTCTGGTATAAAGTAGTCCGGTGTCCAAAAAAACCAATGGTTTTTCTTGTATTATCCAGGATGTTGAAATCAGCATTTAAAACATCCTTTGTCAGCATCCAGAAGAGGTTATCAGTCCATTCAAACTCTTGTTCCACCTCCAGATCATTTATAAAGTTAACATTGGCATCATCGGCGATGCGCATCTTGAATTTTTTAACCGCGAATGAAGTATCGCTGACCCATAAATTTCCAGAAAAGGTCAGCTCCTGTTTTCTTCTTGGCTTAAACATGATATGATAGCACCACCTATTGTCAATAAATGCACTATCAACGAGATAGAACTTATAATAATCAATGGCAAAGTCGGCAATAGGGCTTACAAAGTTTTTCTCAAAAAGGGGAATAAAGTTCTTATACACTTCAACCTGTTCTGATAAATGACCAAAAAACTGGGAAACACTGGCATTCTCAAGCCCTGAAATAGATGATGCCGTGATGATCTCCTTCCTTGAGCGGGGTGATTTTCTGAAATAGACGTCCGACATGGTCTCCGTAATGAAAACAGGGAGATATGATTTCCCGTTTAAGGTTGAAGTATCAAGGTAGTTCCAAACGAAATCAAACTGCTTCAGCATTTTACGGTTCCGGAATTTTTCGCTGATATTGTTGGCGTCAAGCTGAATTTTAGTGTAGGCCTGGTACTGGTAAGAACCGAAAGATTGCAGCGTGTTTTTATCCTTGTTCCGGATTAATTTTTCCAGGATAACTTCTGCGGGATTTCCCTGGTATTTTATGGTGACTTCAGGGAGGTTGAGGTTTTGAGGCGACAGCTCGAAATCTATTGTTTGAAACTGATTCCGTTGAATCTTTTTTGTTACGCCATTATATCCGATCAGGAATGCCCTGATCGAATCTCCCTTCTGTTTGAATTCGAGGGCAAAGTTTCCGTTAAAATCGGTAAGGGTTCCGGCAGTTGTTCCGGGAATAATGATGTTGACAAAAGGAATGGCTTCTTTTGACTGTCCGTCGTGAACAGAACCCATGATTTTTGTAAGTTGCCCGAATGAAGCCACCTGGATGAATCCAGGAAAGAACAACAAAAAGACCAGTTTCTTCATGTTATAAAATTCCTTCACGGAGGATGTCGTGAAGGTGGATAACACCCTGGTATTTATGCTTGTCAACGACTAAAAGCTGTGTAATATTGTTTTCGCGCATAATACCCAGCGCGTTCACCGCCAGGGTGTCGGAAACAATAGTCCTGGGTTTCTTTGTCATGATATCGGCAGCTTTCAGGATACTGATATCGTTGTTCTTTTCGAGCATCCTGCGGAGGTCGCCGTCAGTGATGATTCCGACCAATGTATTATCCTTCAGCACTGCAGTAGCACCCAAACGTTTCGATGAAATCTCAATGATGACCGTTTTAATATCATCATCATGTTTAACCTGTGGTGCAGGATTGACAGAAAACAGATCACTGACTTTCAGGTAAAGTTGCTTGCCAATGGCGCCTCCGGGGTGAAGTTTAGCGAAATCACCTGCTGTAAAACCACGGGCTTCAAGAAGGCAAACTGCCAGTGCATCGCCCATGACCATTTGCGCAGTGGTGCTTGATGTTGGCGCCAGGTTATTGGGACAGGCTTCTTTTTCGACCTTTGTACTGATAACAAAATCAGCCTGCCTGGCAAGAAAAGATTCTTTTTTCCCAACCATGGCGATCAGCGAGCTGCCATATTCTTTGAGTAAAGGAACCAGAATTTTAATTTCGGGAGTTTCTCCGCTATTGGAAATGCAGATGACGATATCTTCCCTTTGGATTGTACCCAGATCGCCATGGATGGCGTCGGCTGCATGTAAAAAACTGGCTGGAGTGCCAGTAGAATTAAGTGTTGCAACAATTTTTTGCCCGATAATGGCACTTTTCCCGATTCCGGTAACGATTACCCTCCCTTTTGAATGAAGAATGAGGGCAATACAACTTAAAAAATCGGAATCAACAGATTTTGTTAAATTTGTTATGGCAGTGGCTTCATCGGTTATTGTGTTGATTGCGACCGCTTTTAATGCTTTATTATTTTTCAAAGCACAAAATATTTTTTAAAATTTGTTTAATTCCAAACGTTTATACTTACATTTGTATATAGGCTCATAAAAAGTCTCTGACTCACTTGACCTGAACAAAAGTACTAAAATTAATCCAAGTCAAAAAATGGCGGCCAAAAAGGACGAGCATCAGTTATATGAAGTGTTGAAGAAAGTATTTGGTTATGATAGCTTTAAGGGAAATCAGGAAGCTATAATCCGAAGTGTCTTGGCAAATAATGACACCTTTGTCATCATGCCAACCGGAGGGGGTAAATCTTTGTGTTACCAACTTCCCGCAATGATGCTGCCCGGAACTGCAATAATAGTCTCCCCGCTTATTGCGCTCATGAAAAACCAGGTTGATTCAATCCGAAGTTTCGGTACAGAAAACAATGTTGCTCATTTTATGAACTCCTCGCTTACGAAGCAGGAGATAACACAGGTAAAACAAGATAT
>JBAXFM010000327.1:0-5572 GCA_037139855.1 Bacteroidota bacterium | reverse complement strand
ATTTATTAATAATAACAGCGAAGATTATGGGGGCGGAGTGGGTAATCTCGATTCTTCCAGTCCGTCTCTCATCAATTGTACTTTTTCAGGAAATAATGCGGGCATAGACGGAGGAGCCGTTGCCAGTTTTTGGTCATCTTCTTCCATATTGATCAACTGCATCCTCTGGGGCAACAGCAGCGGGATACACGATCACACAGTTGGCCTCACCACCATTACCTCCTCAATAGTGCAGGGCGGCTACCCCGGCACGGGCAACCTGAACACCGACCCGCTCTTCGTCAATGCACCAGGAGGCAACCTGCGCCTGCAAGCCTGCTCGCCTGCCATTAACACAGGTAGCAATGCTGCTGTTCCTTCTGGCATGACTAAAGACCTGGATCGGAACCCGCGCTTTTACAACAATGGAACCGTGGACATGGGAGCCTATGAATTTCAGGGAGTCGCGCCAGGACCGGTTGTGTATGTAAATGGAAATGCTACCGGCAATAATAACGGAACATCCTGGGCCGATGCTTTTACTGAGCTTCAAAGTGCATTGGCACTGGCGTGCAGCGGAACAGAAATCCGGGTGGCGGCAGGAACCTATCAACCGGCACTTAATTCCAGTTTTAGTATGAAAGAGAGTGTAGCCATTCTAGGGGGGTTCCCGAATACAGGAAACCCTGATTTAAGCCAGCGTAACTGTTCTGACTACCCCACCATCCTGCAGGGCAGCGGGAGTAGGGTTATCAACAACGACAACAACGGCTTGACTAATACAGCTATTTTAGACGGTTTTATCATCAAAGGCGGCAAGGCTGGTGGTAGTGTCGGTGGAGGTGCATACAATTATAATGTTTCTCCAACAATTATCAATTGTACGTTCCTTGGGAACACTGGCTTTGGCGGAGGAGGGCTGTTTGCTCAGAATGGCTCCCCGATAATAACAAACTGTGTATTTATCGGTAACACTAGTTCTTATAAAGGTGGGGGCATCTATTTATCATGGAACGGAAGTCCAACCGCGCCGCAAATCAAAAATTGCAGTTTTTCAGGAAACAACGCCGGGGGAGGAGGAGCATTGTATTCATATAATACAGCGGCGATAATCAACAACTGCATTATGTGGGGAAACAGCAGTGGACTGGAGACCTTAATAGGGTCTCTATCGGTCACCAAATCCCTGATCCAGGGGATGAATACAGGCAGTGGCGTGTTTAACGGAACAACCGATCCGCTCTTCGTCAATCAGCCGTTTGTCGGATCAGGTACTACCGGCGACCTGCACCTGCAAGCCTGCTCCCCTGCCATCGATGCCGGAACCAATACAGGGGCGCCATCCAATGACCTGGACGGCAATGCCCGGCCTTTCAATGCTTACGGGACAGCAACAGCCACAACCGACATCGGGGCCTACGAATACAGCAGCACGGTAAATTATTGTACCTCCTGTTTAACCAGCAACATTCTTTATGTCAAAGAAGGCGCTACCGGCATGAACAACGGAACCTCCTGGACAAACGCCTTTACCGATCTTCAGGCAGCGTTAGCCAGAGCCGCACTGTGTAGCTCGGTCACCCAAATCTGGGTAGCTGCCGGCACTTACAAACCCACCAGCGGCACCGACCGCACCATCTCCTTTTCCATGAAGAATGGGGTAGGCATCTATGGCGGTTTCAATGGGACAGAGACCTTACTCAGCCAACGCAACGTGCAAACCCATGTGACCATCCTCAGCGGTGACCTGAACGGCGATGACGGGCCAATTTTTACCAACAACGGGGATAACTCCTACAACGTCGTTTTAAATTACAATAACGGACTTAACAGCAGCGCCATCCTGGACGGCTTTACCATCACGGGCGGGAATGCTGATATAAACGGCGCAGTGACAAATCGCGGAGGCGGAATTCATAACAGCAGTTCAAGTCCCTGTTTCAGGAATTGCATTATCACAGGTAACAGCGGATTAATTTCCGGGGGTATTTATAATGGGTACTCATCCACGTCACAATTTACCAATTGTATTATTTCGCATAATCAGGCCGTCAGCCAGAGCGGCGGAGCAGAAAACGACCTCTCTTCAACAGGTTTTATAAACTGTACGTTTTCAGGGAATATCGGGTATGCATTATCAGATATCGATGCAGCGCCAACCCTTATAAATTGTATCCTCTGGGGCAATGATAATGGAATCCGCAACAGTGGCAGCCCTACAAATGTTGCCGGCGTAAACTGGTCCGACGTACAGGGAGGGTACTCCGGCACGGGAAATCTGAATGCAGATCCCCTGTTTGCAGGGGTGACCGATTTTCACCTGCAGGCCTGCTCCCCGGCCATCGATGCAGGAACCATTACCGGAGCGCCGGCCAATGATCTCGATGGCAACCCACGCCCCTTCAGCCCTTATGGAACAGGCACGCCCATCGTCGACATGGGCGCCTACGAATACAGCAGTACCGTTAACTATTGCACAACTTGTCTGGCCTCCGCAATCCTCTATGTAAAACCTGACGCCACCGGACTGAATAACGGAGCCTCCTGGGCGAATGCATATACCGACCTGCAAAGCGCACTGGCCAATACCTGCCCCTCCATCACCCAAATATGGGTGGCCGCCGGAACCTACAAGCCCACCTCCGGGACCGACCGCTCCATTTCATTTTCAATGAAGGAGGGAGTGGCCATTTACGGCGGGTTTAATGGAACGGAGACCCAGCTCAGCCAGAGAAACCGGAGCACCAACGTGACCATTCTGAGCGGTGACATTGGCACACCTGGCGACAACAGCGATAACAGCTACCATGTTATCGGCAACACTGGTCTCAGTAACAGCGCCATCCTGGACGGATTCACGATCAGGGATGGAAATAATCCGTCTAACCAATCCGGTGCAGAGGGTGCCGGCATCAGAAACGATGGAGCCTCTCCGGTCATTTCCAATTGCATCATCCGAAATAACAACACAGGAGACAATGGAGGAGGTGTTTATAACGCAAATTCATCCCCCGTATTTACGAATTGTCTCTTCACAAACAATCATGCTTATGGTTCAGGAGGAGGAGTTTTCAATCAGAACGGATCCCCCCTATTCAATAATTGTACTTTTTCCGGCAATACAACTGATTTCAGGGGAGGAGCCATGTGTAATAATATGATTCCCACATTGGCCCTTCTGAAGAACTGTATTGTTTGGGGAAATACGGCCCCTGCTTACAATCCCTTTTTCAATAATCAGGGCGGTAATGCCAGCGTATCTTATTCCCTTGTTGAGGGAGGATATTCAGGTACAGGCAACAAGAACGTCGACCCGCTCTTTGTCAGTCCGGCAGACCTTCACTTGCAGGCTTGTTCGCCTGCCATTGACGCGGGCGATGACGCTGCCGCGGCTATCGCCACCGACCTGGACGGCAATCCCCGGAAGCATGACGCGGTAACCGGAGGCGTACAGATCGATATGGGTGCGTATGAATTCCAGGGCACCGGTGATAACACCCCGCCGACAGTGGTGTGCAAAAATATAACGCTACCACTCATATCCGGAACGGCTACCATTACCGCTTCGCAACTCGACAATGGCACCTCCGACAACTGCAGTTTCACCCTTACAGCAAGCAAAACCATATTCGATTGCAGCAACATGGGCGACAACACGGTAAAACTGATTGCTACCGACCCAGCCGGCAACAAAGATAGTTGCAGCGCGATAGTCACGGTGACAGGCGTTTGCGATAACAATTGTCCAGGGAACGTCCTGACAGTTTCTGCACCGGATCCCAGCCAGACTGGTACTACTGCCAGTTGGACAGTGCCTGCCGGAGGACCGTATAGGGTGAAAATCACAGCAACGGGAGCAAAGGGAGGTAACAGTAGTTTATCATCTGTTGGTGGTAAAGGAGCAGTTATTGCCGGTGATTTTTATGTTGCCACAGGTCAGATAATTGATGCCATTGCCGGTGCCCCGGGAAGTAATGATCTCTACAATGGTAGCGGTGGCGGTGGTTCCGGCGCTAAGACCGGCAGCAACATTCTCCTTGTGGCAGGTGCGGGAGGAGGTGCAGGCCAAAGTGGATATGTAGGACTTGATGCTACTACCGGAATGAATGGAATTAACGGGCAAGAAGAAGATATTAACAGTGGCTACCCGGGCGCAGGAGGTTTGAATGGCAATGGTGGCAGTGGTGGCGGTGACTGGTTGGGAGGTAACGGTGCTGGTGGTGGAGGTGGCTTATTTTCAAATGGAGGGAATGGTGGTGGAAACCAAGCGATGGGTGGCGGAGCCGGATTTAATGCAAGTGGGGGAAATGGTCAAAGTGCGGGTGGCGGCGGATTTGGCGGTGGTGGAGGCAGCTCTAATCAAAGCGGTGGTGGAGGCGGATATAGTGGTGGAGGCGGTAGTGGTTCCCATGGCGGTGGTGGCGGTGGTGGCTCTTTCAATGCAGGGGCAAATCAGGAAAACATTCCCGGTACGATCTTTTCCGGCGGTAAGGTTACCATTGAGTGCCTCGGAACAGTCACATTTACAGCCAACTTTTCCATTACTCAACCCGTGTGTGTAAGCCCTACCCAAGGAGCGCTGGGCATCGACCTTACCGGCGACCTCAACGGGAACACCAACGGACTGGAATACGCCATTGTTTCGGGAAATTCTTTTACCGGAACACCGGCATTTGCCGACATTACAGCAGACCCATTCAACATTACAAGCGGGTTCGGGACAACCGGGCTGCCGGGCGGAAGTACCTATACCGTCCGGGTCAGGTTGAAGTACAATCCCGCTTTATATATTGATAACACATACACCCTGAACGGATTGAGCGAAGGCATGATCTATGTTAACCATGCTGCCACTGGAGCCAACAACGGAACCTCCTGGAACGATGCCTATACCCATCTGCAGAGCGCTCTGGACAATGCTTGTTCGGGCGCCGGGATCTGGGTTGCAGCCGGCACTTACAAGCCCACATCTGGCACCGATCGTTCAATCTCTTTTGTGATGAAAAGCGGCGTGGCTATCTATGGCGGCTTCACCGGAACTGAAACATCATTAAGCGAAAGAAACTGGAAAACCAATATCACCACCCTGAGCGGTGAAATAGGCAGTGCAGGTAACAGCGACAATAGTTATCATGTCATCTCCAATAACAACAACGGACTAACCGGCAGCGCCATTCTGGATGGTTTTACGGTTACAGGTGGCAATGCGAACGACGGGGTGTTAGACAATTATGGTGGCGGGATGCTTAATTATAATTCATCCCCGGCAATCCAAAACTGTGTCTTTACAGGTAATACTGCAACATCAGGCGGAGGGATGGGCAGTTGGAGGTCAATATCATCAATTAATAATTGTGCCTTCTTAGATAACACGGCTACAAACGGTGGAGGATTGTACTCGCGCTCCAATATCCCTTCAACACCTTCGGCAACCTTGACAAATTGTCTTTTTTCAGGAAATTCATCTCAGCGCGGGGGCGGAATATTCAGCCTGGAATCTACTGCAAGTTTGATCAACTGCACCTTTGCCGCTAATACCGCATCCACAAATGGAAGTGGAATATACAGCAATGATGGGATTCCAACTTCAAGT
>JBAXFM010000326.1:0-5609 GCA_037139855.1 Bacteroidota bacterium | reverse complement strand
AACCGTACCAATTCAATCATGCAAAGCGCCTTCTTTAAGGTGTCGAATGTGATTCCCTACGAACAGGCAGTTGCCGACATGAAGAAAGCAATTTATAAAACCTACGGACGTAAAGGCGAGGACATCGTCAACATGAACAATGCAGCCATTGATCGTGGCGGTGAACTGACTAAAATTGAAATTCCTGCCGAATGGTCTAAAATTGTTATCAAACCTGAAAGTGCCGACAACAAAGATGCCTTCGTTCGCCAGATTTTTGACCCCGTTAGTTCTATGAATGGAGATGATATTCCTGTCAGCGCCTTTGTAGGCCGCGAGGATGGCACCTTCCCCAACGGCATGACCCAGCTCGAAAAACGCGGCATTGCCGTAAATGTACCGGAATGGATCGCCGAAAATTGTATTCAATGTAATCAATGTGCCTATGTTTGCCCTCACGCTGCCATTCGCCCCTTCCTCCTGAATGAAACCGAAAAGCAACTTGCTCCTGCTGAAATGACGACTTTAAAAGCATTAGGCAAAGAGCTTGCCGGCATGGAATTCCGCATTCAGGTTTCACCGCTCGACTGTACAGGTTGTGGAAACTGTGTGGACGTTTGTCCTGCCAAAACCAAGGCCCTTGAGTTTCAAACACTTGAAAGCCAGATGCCTGAAACAACAAACTGGGATTATAACATCAGCAAAGTTTCTTATAAAACCAATGTGATTGATCGATTTAAGACCTTCAAAAACAGTCAGTTTGCTCAGCCACTTTTTGAATTCTCAGGCGCTTGCGCCGGTTGTGGTGAAACACCCTATATCAAACTGCTTACCCAACTGTATGGTGAACGGATGATGATCTCCAATGCAACAGGTTGTTCATCTATCTATGGTGGAACAGCGCCATTTACACCATATCGCCCCAATACTGAAGGACAAGGTCCTGCATGGGCCAACTCCCTGTTTGAAGACAATGCTGAGTATGGTTATGGCATGGCCGTGGCGATTACACAGCTGCGTAAACGCATGGCCGACAGGATGCGTGCTGCCATCAAAGAAAACATGATGAATGCAGCTACCCTTGATGCCATGAGGGCATGGATTGAAGGCATGTACAACGCTGAAGCTTCAAAATCGGCATCAAAAACGTTAATTCCACTGCTTACCAAAGAAAATAACGAATTCTCCAAAGAATTGCTTAACCTCCGTCAATACCTGGTCAAAAAATCTATCTGGATCATCGGTGGCGATGGATGGGCCTATGATATTGGTTACGGAGGACTTGACCACGTAATCGCATCCGGCGAGGATATCAATATCCTTGTGCTTGATACTGAAGTTTATTCCAATACTGGCGGGCAAGCTTCAAAATCAACCCCGGTAGGAGCTATTGCAAAGTTTGCCGCCTCTGGCAAAAAGGTTCGTAAAAAAGACCTCGGCGCCATGGCCATGACCTATGGATATGTTTATGTATCTCAGGTTTCAATGGGTGCGAACAACAGTCAGCTGTTCCGTGCAGTGAAGGAAGCAGAATCATATAATGGCCCGTCACTCATCATTGCTTATGCGCCGTGCATCAACCACGGATTAAAACTTGGCATGGGCAAGGTGGAAGAAGAGATGGATCGCGCAGTGACCACCGGATACTGGCAATTGTACAGGTACAATCCACTGAATGGCAATGAGGGAAAGAACCCTTTCACCCTAGATTCGAAGGAACCGGAATGGAGCGGTTTCCAGGATTTCCTTGCCAGTGAAGTTCGTTATTCTTCGCTCCAGAAAATGTTCCCGGAAGATGCTGAATTGTTATTCAAAGCCGCAGAAGATAACGCCAAATGGAGGTACAACCATTACAAACGGTTGGCCGCGATGACTTACGAAAAATAGAACCCGGATCCGGGTGTTTCATAGAAAAACATATATTTGTAATACTATTTTGATTTACTAAAAAAACTGTCATGGCAAATTTATCAACACGTTATATGGGTCTTCAGTTGAAGAACCCCGTCATTGTAGGTGCAAGCAATCTGGTTAAGGATGTGGACAATTGCAAGAGGATGGAAGAAGCCGGAGCCGCAGCCATTGTTTACAAAACCCTTTTTGAAGAGCAAATCGAACTCGAGCGTCTTCAGATGAGCGAAGAGTTGAATCAATACAACGATCGTCACGCTGAAATGATTAGCCTGTTTCCCGACATTGACCATGCCGGCCCGCGTGAACACCTCAGTCATTTGAAAAAGGTTGTCAACTCGGTAAACATCCCGGTCATTGCCAGCTTGAATTGTACTTTCGATGAAACCTGGGTCGAATATGCCCGGCAACTTGAAAATACTGGTATCAATGCACTTGAACTTAACTTTTATTCTGTCCCGGGCGATTTTAAACGCGAAGGCAAAGCAATCCTTAACGAACAACTCGATGTTGTAAGTGAGGTCAAGAAAAGCGTCAAGATTCCTGTCAGCGTTAAGCTCAGTCCGTTCTACACGAACACACTGATGCTGGTCCAGAACATGTACTACGCAGGTGTTGATGGTTTTGTTTTGTTCAACCGTATGTTTCAGCCCGATATTGATATGGAAACTGAGCAGCATCATTTTCCGTATAACCTCAGTCATGAAGAAGATAATCGCCTGCCAATGCGGTTTATCGGACTGCTTTTTGGTGAGATACGTGGATCACTTTGTGCCAACACCGGTATTTTTACCGGCAAGGATGTTGCCAAGATGATACTTACAGGTGCTGATTGTGTACAGGTTGTGAGTGCCGTGTATAAAAATGGCATTGGTCAGATCACTAAAATTCTTGAAGAACTTGACGGTTGGATGGACCACAAAAAGTACGATTCAATCGACGCTTTCCGTGGAAAGCTTTCACGTAAGAATCAGAAAGATCCATTTGCTTACAGAAGAGCACAGTACATTGATATCCTGATGAAGAGTGAGGAGATTTTCAAGAAGTACCCGATGAGATAGACTGAAAAGTCAAAACGCAAAAGTCAAAATGCAAAGTCAAATGGCAAAAGATAACATTACGTTTGCCATTTGACTTTGCATTTTGCATTTTTAATTTATTGAAATGTTTATCAGCGTTCTGGCCTGAACCCCTTTCATTTCACGGATATCCTTATAATACTGGTAGAACCGGTAATCCGTACCAAGCGCTTCTTTCAGTTTGGCAGACGGATCGTTGCCGGTAATCTGATCAATCAGTTCCTCAAACCACTCTTTCTGTTCGGGAAGAGAAAGGATCCGGTAATTCTTGGTTTTTGATAAGGTGGCTGCGAGCGCTACTGCTTTGGTCAATCCGCCAAAATCATCAATCAGACCGATGGACCTGGCATCGCTGCCACTCCACACTCGTCCCTGCCCTATGCTGTCAACCTGTGCTTTTTTCATTCCGCGGCCTTCAGCCACTTTGCCGGTAAATACATCATAAATATGATCAACATCGCGTTGGATCAGCAAGGTTTGATAGGAAGACAGAGGCTTCATTACCGGGATATAATCTCCGTTTTTATTCGTCATTGCCCAGTCGAATGTAATCCCAAGTTTCTTATTGAAAAGTCCTTCCATATTTGGAATCACACCAAATACACCAATGGAACCAGTTATTGAAGTTGGATCAGCGATGATTTTTGTTGCCGCACAGGCAATATAATATCCTCCACTGGCAGCAACATCACCAAATGACGCCACAACCGGTTTAACTTTACGTGCCAGGTCAACTTCCCTCCAAATTACATCGCTTGCCAATGCGCTTCCACCCCCGGAGTTTATGCGAAAAACGATGGCCTTCACTTTGTCGTCTTCGCGGGCCTTCCTGATAGCCCTGGAGATCCGTTCAGACCCGATACTTTGATCATCACCTTCCCCTCCGGCAATTGACCCACTGGCATAGATTACCGCAATTTTATCGGTGCCAGAAGAGACCTTTCTGGTATCTGCTGCGCTGGTGTAATTATCCATCGTTACAAGCTGAATTTTCTTTTTTGCGTCAATGTTCATCTGCTTTTTAATCAAGGAGAGTAATTCATCCTTGTACATCAGCTGATCAACAAATTTATATTTCAAGGCATCCTCAGCTGTCTGAATTTTAAGGCTGTCTGCCAATCTGTTAAGATCCTCCTTGCTAATTTTACGTGTTTCGGAAATGCCGGTTAGCATTTTATCCCAGATATCAGCAATCAGTTCGGTAATTTGTTTGCGGTTTTCCGGGCTCATCTTGTCAAGAAACAGCGGCTCAGTGGCAGCCTTGAACTTCCCATGACGGATGATCTGCATTTTAATATCCAGTTTTTCAAGCATTCCCTTAAGGAAAACCATTTCAGAAGCCAGCCCCTTAAAATCGATCATTCCCTGAGGATTGAGATATATTTTATCAGCCGCTGTAGCCAGATAGTATGATTTCTGTGTATAACCTTCACTATAGGCCCATATGAATTTCCCGGAAGACTTGAAATCAATCAGTCCATCCCTGATTTCATCCAGTGTAGAAATCCCTGATGGAATGTCACTCAGGTCAAGATAAATTCCGGCAATATTCACATCACTCTTAGCCTTTTGAAGGTTATCAAGCAAGTCGTTGAGTCCGATCGATTTTTCGGGACCGGCATAACCCATTACAAATTTCATTTTAGTTCCACGATCAGGAACTTCCTTATTAAGTTTTATGTGCAAAAGCGTATTTTTTGAAATCACTGTTTCATCACTGGAAGCGGTAGCGACAATTGCGGCTATAATCCCAACACAGATAATGAACACGAGCACTAATAACAAAAATGTACCCAGCATGCTGGCGAACATAAATTTAAAAAACTGTTTCATATTGATTTTAATTTTGATTTGACACAAATATAATAAATATATACGCGTGAATTGCTCATTGGTTACACCACCAAAAAGAAGAAGAATTTTTAAATCAACGAATTTTGTGAATAACAAAACACAATTAATGTTTTAAAAATGTACGAATTCATGTATCATTGCCACTTGATTTGTCCAATGCCGATGAAAGTCAAGCTTAATATAATTAAATGAAAGATGTATTTATTTTATTGGGAAGTAACCGGGGCGACCGGCAAAGCTTCATTGCGAAAGCACTTGCTATGATTAAATCCGAAGCAGGGACTGTTACCCGTATGTCAGCCTTGTATGAAACCGAGCCGTGGGGTTTTGACGATTCAACCCCATTCCTGAATCAGGTAGTTGAAATTGAAACAAAACTGGCTCCCGATGATCTTCTTGAAAAGCTTTTAACCATCGAAGCACAGCTTGGCCGGATCAGGCCATTTGATGGGTGTGGTTGTGGAGTCCCCATTTCATTGAAACCGGGTAAAGAAACAGAAAAAAATAAAATTAACACCTATTCAGGCAGAACGATCGACCTCGACATTCTTTTTTACAATCAGCGTTTGGTGTTTACCGATCGATTGATGGTGCCACATCCAAGACTGCATGAACGAAAATTCACCCTTGTTCCGTTAAACGAAATTGCTGCAGAATTTCTTCACCCACTGTTTAAAAAAACAATATCAAAATTGTTGCACGAATGCAAGGATCAGTCAAAGGTAACTGTAGTAAATTTATAAGATTTTTGAATTTAGCTTTAATACTGTGTATAATTATATCGTT
>JBAXFM010000325.1:0-5647 GCA_037139855.1 Bacteroidota bacterium | reverse complement strand
GGAAAAAAAGGGACGGTTGTATTGGTTAACACCCCGGCAAATGAAAAGAAACCTGAATACACCACACACTACACCCTGGAAACCTTCCAGGACGGTTTCTTCAAAACCCTTGATTATGAAGGAAGTCCGCTGGTTCAAACCTTCCCGTGTTCCCTGGACATACCGGCTGGCGCCTGCCTCATGGTGACCGGCAACCGCCACACCAATGGCTCGGTGTTGGCCAAACTAAAGGTTTTTGAGGTAAAAGCCGGCGAAACAACCACCCAAACTGTCGACCTTCGCAAAAAGAAACTCACCAGTCTGGAATATGGCAGGCTCAACCCTGCCCTGTTCACCGAACCGATCGGCCCCGGGGGTATGGTCATCGCCTGGATCGACCCCGACAAGGAGCCTACCAAACACCTCCTGGCTGATCTGCGGCAGAAAAAAAGCGAATTCGAAAAGTGGAAAGGGAATTTTGTCCTGGTCTTTCCTACTGAAACGCAGATGAAAACCTTTGTCAAAACCGACGGGGCCCTTATGGCTAAAACCATCAGCTATTCCTTCCAGACAACCTTCCCGGTAAAACTCTCAGATCTCAAACTCAAAACAGGTGAACTGAAAAACCTGCCCGTAGTGATCTTGTTAAACACATACGGAGAGATCAATTTCCTCTCGGAGGGCTACCGCATTGGGATTGGGGATGAATTGCTGGGGATGAGAAAGTAATTTAAATTTCTTCCATATTATTCTTTCCTGCTTTTTTTTCCGCCAGAACTTTTATCTTTGTTCCCTCCAGCTAACGCCTCCAATGAAGATATTGCTCATCAGCCCGGGAACACCTGACGATATTGACAGCCAGATTACACAGGGCATCCCCTATCTGTTTGCCAAAACACTTTTCGCGCCGCATGCCATTGCCGCAGTGGCGGCGCTTACGCCACCGGAATATGACGTGGTTTTGCATGATGAATACACTTCAGGACCGATTGAACTGATCATTGGAAGCAACGCGTTTGACATCATCGGTATCTCGGTTACCTCTAACCAACAGAAACGGTCTCTGCAGATTGCACAATACAGCAAGAAGGTGAGTCCCACATCCCTGGTTATTTTTGGTGGCATCGGGGTGGAACATTTCATCCACCAGGAAATGGCAGGAATTGATGTCATTTTTCACGGGGAAGCTGAAGAAACCTGGCCAAAATTTTTGGAGGACCTCAAAGCCGGATCCTATCAGCGGATCTACAAAAACGTATCTAAGCCCGACATGACCAAAACCCCGGCACCACGTTGGGAACTGCTGGCCAGGGACCTGTCGTCGTACACCTCTGTGCTGCTGCAAACCACCCGCGGATGTCCTTTTGATTGCAGTTTCTGCGACGTCATCTATACTTTTGGCCGGAAACTTCGCAGTAAAACCATTGATCAGGTGCTTGAGGAGGTACGCAGGCTTAGCGTGCTAAAGGTGAAAATGATCTTCATTGCCGATGATAACTTTGCCGGGGATAAAAAATACACTAAAGAGTTGTTGAAACAGCTCATCCCTCTCAATAATTCGTTTAAAACACCGATCGAATTTATCACCCAGATCGATATTACCATTGCCAACGACGAGGAATTGCTCACTCTGCTGGCCGACTGCAACTTTCAGGCAGTGATGATCGGTATTGAATCGGTGAACGAGGCATCGCTCAAAGACTATAACAAGCAGCAAAACCTCAGGTTTCCGATCGGCGAAGCCGTACATAAGATCCAGTCTTATGGCATCATCGTGCTGGCCCATATGATTATCGGCGCCGATTCCGATGACACCCGGGTGTTTCAGCGAACGGCCGACTTTATCGCCGATACCAACATTGTACACCACCTCTGTCATCCACTGGCAGCCCCACCAGGGACCAAGATGTGGTACGAACTCAAACGTGCAGGCCGGATCATCCACACTGATCAGGAAGAGATCGCCGACAAGCTCGACATCATTTCCAACATCATCCCAAAGCAAATGACGCGGGTGGAACTCTTTGAAGGGTTGGCCGATTACTGGGAAAACATCTACGATCCGAAAAAGTTCACCCAACGGGCGCTCACCTTTCTTCAGGGTGTTCAGTACAAACCGAAGATCAAAGAGCCGGGACTTAGCGAATTATGGACACTCAGGAAAATGCTTTGGCGGGTGTTCACCTTTTTCATGTTTGATGTGGACAAGGAACACAAAAAAGCATTTTTCACCATCCTCCGAGCCACCCGGCAGAAAGGGATGTACCTGCTCCCCAAAATCATATACATATATACCTGTTATCTGGTCGATTACAACCGCTCAATGTATGATGCAAAAATAGCCAGGTCACATGCGCAATGGGAACGTGAAAACGGTCATAAATTGATGATTGACACCAATCCGATTCCTGTAGCCGAAAAGATTCGTGAACACGCTGCCCCCCTGTTTACGGCTGCCTATCAGCATATCCGTACCAAAGTGGCACACAAAGAGACCCTGTATACTGCAGTTGTGGCAGCCATGGTCGATTTCAACGACCGTTTCGGTAAAACCTTCCACACCTTTGACGCACTCCACGAAGACCATGTCAAAGACACCTGCGACCGCATCCTCAACCAGCTCCCTCCCAACGGCCATACCTCCCCCGATGATATGCCGCTGCTTCCAAATGCAGGGTTTACCCGGGAGATACTGGATGCGCTGGATAATGCGGTGAGGTATCAAAGGAGTAATAATTAAATCAGCAGACAGCCCCCATCCCCGACCCTTCCCCTAAGCGGGGGAAGGGAGGGGGTTGAGGTATTACTTCCTTCTCCTGTGGTGCTTCTTCGGCTTGGCAAATAATCTGTTCAGGAACGGTTGTTTGGAGGCTTTTTCCTGGTCGTCGGAATAGTAGCCGTAGCCATAGCCGTAGCCATGACCATAACCATAGCCGTAGCCATAGCCGTAGCCATATCCATAACCGTAGCCATAGGAGCCTTGTTCAAGGCTGAAATCATTCATCACAAGTGCCATGTTTTGGGTATTGTGAGCCTCCATGTCGCGAATAACCGAAGCGAAGATCTTCTTGTGGGTCACACCCTGACGGGCGATAAATATGTTGGCATCGGAATATTTCATCAGCAATGATGCATCGGTGACCAGCGCCACCGGCGGGGTATCAATGATGATGTAATCGTAAATCAACTTAAGCCTTTCGAACAGCTCTGCACATTTGGGTGAAGCGATGAGTTCGGCTGGGTTGGGCGGGATGGGACCTGCCATCAGGATGTCGAGATTTTCGATTCCAGAGTACTTGATTACCTCTTCGAGACTGCATTTGTTGATGAGGTAAGAGCTGATCCCTTCGGTGTTGGTGAGACCAAAATCTTCAAAAATCCTTGGTTTACGCAGGTCGAACCCCATGAGCAGGGTTTTTTTACCGTAAAGAGCAAAAATGGAAGCCATGTTCACCGACACAAAAGTCTTACCCGCCCCCACCATGTCGGAGGTGATCAGGATGGTTTGCTGTTCTTTGCGCTGCAACAGGTAGTTGATGTTGGTGCGCACGGTACGGAAAGCCTCGGTGCTGGTTGAATTTGGCGAATCAATTACCACCCTGGTCCCCTTTCTGCTGTGGAGCAGATTTCCTAGGAATGGCCGATTGGATATTTTCTCCAGGTCTTCACGGGTCATAACTGTTTTGTTGAAATAATCTTTCCCGAAAATGTACAGAATCGGAAGCAGGAAACCCAGCAGCAGCGCAATCATAAGGTTTTGGCTTTTGTTTGGGAAAACCTCTTTGAAACCAGGTTTGAGCGCCTGGTCGATGATCTCATTGTCGGGAGTGTTAGCGGCCCGCGTGATCTGAGCTTCTGAACGCTTTTGGAGCAGGTAGGTGTATGAGGCATCGATCAGCTTGAATTTGCGTTCGATCCCAAATAAAACCCGCTGGGTTTCGGGGAGATTGCTGATGCGGGAGGTAATCTCTGCCACCCGCTTGTCAATTTCATTCGTGGCAGTTTCGTTGGAATTCAAGGCGTTGACCGTGTTTTCATAGAGCGCGTTTTTCGTAATGGCGATCTGGTTGTCAATGGCAATGAGACTAGGGTTTTTATCCTTTGAATAGAGAGCGGTTTCCGACCGCTTCATGTAAAGGGTGGTAAGTTGCGCTGTCAGATTGTTCAGCATCTGGTTATCCACCCCCATCGATGCCGGAACAATCATCTCCTCGAGTTTCTGGTTAGCCTCAATATATTTTTTCAGGTTTTTCAGATAACTGGTCTTCACCATCAACACCGCTTTCTCATCCTGCAATTGCATCATTTTTTCGAACACCTGTTGCGATTGGGCATCCAGGTTCATCACCTCTTTGTTGGTCCTGAAATTCATCAGCACCCGTTCAGATGTGTTCAGCGAATCGGAAATACCCATGAGTTCATGGTCAATGAAGTTGATGGTGCGGGTGGCCACGATGTTTTTCTTTTCGAGACCGATGATGAGATATTCATGGGTAAGCGTATTGATAAAATCTGCAGATTTTGCGGCATTGATGCCTTTCAGTTTTACCTCCACCACGGAGGCATCCTTCTTGACAGGGGTCACGGTATAAGATCTGAACTCATCCACCAGCGCTTCGTAACTGCGGAACTGGAAAGAAAATAATTTTTTATAATCCCGTATTTCTTCAAATTTGTCGGTGAGGATTACCTTGAACCTGAAATTCTTACTTTGTATCACCTGTTGAAAAGAAAATACACTATTTACATGGACATGCTCCAGTCGGTTTTCAACAGGTGCTTTTCCTGCAAAATCGTAAAACGGAACCTCCTCGGCATCTGCCTCCAGCCTGAATTGAGTGGGCGAAAGAATGGTAAGGTCGAACTTCATGTTCACCGGTTGGGGATAAGTTGTATCTATGATTACCCGGAAAGGTGCATCTGGAAACAATTCAGTGGAGGTGTAGAATGGATTCCCGTTGTAAAAGCGTTTGATGGCTGCAACCGGGTTCTGGCGGTAGAATTCGCGGTAGAGGAATTTATCCCGGCTGAAATAGGCTACTTCATACCCGCCTTTTTGAACCGTCCGGTTCACCAGGGTATAAGAATTGAGAATTTCGATCTCATTCTGCAGGTTCTGCATATTGTTGAACATGCCGATCCCCAGCATTTCTGCCGGGTTGATCTTGTTTTCCGATTTATCCTTGATAAGTACCGTTGACCGGACCTCATAAACGGGCCGGGCGTATTTGTTGAAAAAGAACGAGAGAACCAGGGCAAGAACAACCGCAATGGCAAAGAGGTACCAGTAGTGATAGCATTTGTATAAAAATTCAATGTAGTTAAAGGTGGGTTCTTCCGGTTGGTTGAAATCCTGTATCGTTTCGCTCATTATATAATAATTCTAATACGTTTTAACATAATTGATCAGCAGCAGCGCAGTAGATATAGATGCCAGAATAACTGCCCAAGGGAAGGTTGATCCCAATCCCCACCGTTTGTACCCCAGTGGTGCAACATAGACAATGTCGTTTGGTTGCAGGTAGTAAAATTTCGATTTGAGGATCTGGTCGCTGGTCAGGTCGATGTAATGAACCTGTGATCCTCCCACCACCTGGCGGATCAGGGCAACCCTGGTACGATTGGCAAATTCGGTAAGGTCGCCTGCCAGTGCAAGCGCTTCAAACAG